>JAZRDW010000031.1:0-5216 GCA_045660505.1 Christensenellaceae bacterium
AAGCGCTTAACACCGTTAACATTACACTTTGCAGAATGATTGCAGGGGACGGCGAAGGTGCATCAAAATTACTAGAATGCTTTGTTGAAGGCGCAAGTCAATTAGATATTGCAAAAACGGTTGCAAAAAGCGTTATATGTTCTAGTTTAACAAAGGCTGCAATGTTCGGTGCTGATGCTAACTGGGGTCGTGTTCTTTGCGCTATCGGTTATAGTGGTGCTAACGTTGACGTAAACAAAATTGACGTATATTTCTCTTCAGTAAAAGGTGATATTTTAGTTTGCAAAAATGGTAGTGGCGTTGATTTTAGCGAAGAAAAAGCAAAAGAAATATTATTAGAAAAAGAAATTACAATTAAAATCACCCTTAATTCTGGTGAATATAGTTCAAAGGCTTGGGGTTGTGATTTAACTTATGAATACGTTCGTATTAACGGCGATTACCGTAGTTAATTAAAGGGGATAAAGATAATGGATAAACATTTTTCAAATGCTCAACGTGCAGAAGTCTTAACACAAGCGTTGCCATACATTAAGCGTTATAATGGCGAAATAGTTGTAGTTAAATATGGTGGAAACGCTATGATTAACTCTCACCTTAAAGAACAAGTTATGGAAGATATCGTGTTATTGCATTTAACTGGTGTAAAAATCGTATTAGTTCACGGTGGTGGCCCAGAAATCAATGATATGATGGATAAACTTGGCAAAAAGGCGCAATTTGTTGACGGACTTCGCGTGACCGATAAAGAAACTGTTGATATCGTGCAAATGGTATTAGCAGGTAAAATTAATAAAACCCTTGTAAACCACATTGAAGTAAAAGGTGGCAAAGCAATGGGTATTTCTGGTTTAGACGGGCATTTAATTGAAGCCAAAATGAAAGATGAAAGACTAGGCTTTGTTGGGGAAATTACCAACATCAATATTGAACCTGTTACCGACCTTTTAGGCAAAGGCTATATCCCAGTTATTTCGACGGTTGGCTGTGATAGTGAAAGCAACGTTTATAACATTAACGCAGACACCGCTGCTGCAAGAATTGCAGGTGCTTTAGGCGCACAAAGACTTATTATGATGACCGATATTGCTGGTTTATTAAAAGATAAAGATGACGTTAGCACTTTAATTCCAGAAATTACGGTTAAACAAGCAAAAGAACTATTAACTGACGGCACTATTTCAGGTGGTATGATACCAAAAATTAAGTGCTGTGTTGATGCTATTAACCACGGCGTTAAAAACGTTATTATTATGGATGGAAGAATTCCACACTCAATTTTGATGGAATTGTTTACCGACGAAGGTGCTGGTACAATGGTTGTGGGGGACACAAATGACTAATATTGAATTAGATAAAAACTATATTGCAAATACTTATGCGCGTTTTCCTGTGGAAATTGCTAGCGGTAAAGGCTCACTAGTATATTCACCTGATGGTAAAGAATATATTGATATGGGTTCAGGCATAGGGGTTACTGCTTTCGGTATTGCAGATGATGTTTGGCAAAATGCAGTTATTAGCCAATTAAATAAAGTTCAACACATGTCTAACCTTTACTATACTGAACCTTGTGCGCGCTTAGCCCAACTAATTTGTGAAAAAACGGGAATGAGTAAGGTTTTCTTTGCTAACTCTGGCGCAGAAGCCAACGAGTGTGCAATTAAGGTTGCAAGAAAGTATGCAAGTGATAAAAAAGGTAGTGAATATAATACTATTATTACCTTAAAAAATAGTTTTCACGGCAGAACTTTAACCACCCTTTCAGCAACGGGGCAAGACGTTTTCCATAAACTTTTTAACCCTTTAACACCAGGTTTTGCTTACGCTAACGCAAATGATTTAGAAAGCGTTAAAAATGCTGTTAAAAACAACAAAACATGCGCAATTATATTAGAATGTGTACAAGGTGAAGGTGGGGTTATACCACTAAATAAAGACTTTGTTTTGGGCGTAAAAGAACTTTGTGAAAAGGAAGATATCTTACTTATTATTGATGAAGTTCAAACAGGTAACGGCAGAACGGGTAAACTTTATGCATATATGCACTATGGTATCACACCAGATTTATTCACTACTGCAAAAGGTCTTGGTGGTGGTTTGCCGATAGGTGCTTGCGTAATGAATGAAAAAACACAAAGTGTTTTGGGTTTTGGCGACCATGGTTCAACTTTTGGTGGCAACCCTGTTTGTTCAGCAGGCGCAATTAGTATTCTAGAAAGATTGACTGAAGATTTTTTAGCACAAGTTGGCAAAAAGAGTGAATATATTTTTAATGAATTAAATGGTGCTATCGGTGTAGAAAGCGTTTCAGGTAAGGGGCTTATGGTTGGTATAAAAACAGTTCGCCCTGCAAAAGAAATAATTAATGAATGTATAGAAAAGGGCGTTTTATGTCTTTCTGCAAAAGATAAAGTTAGGTTGTTGCCAGCCTTAAATATTCCTTTTGAATTATTAGAAAAGGCAATTTCAGTTATAAAGAAAGCGTGCGCTAAAATTTAAACACAAATTATTTTGGAGAATAAAATGAACTTAAAAGGCAAAAGTTTCTTAAAGTTATTAGATTTTACTAGTGAAGAAATTTCATATTTATTAACCCTTGCAAAAGAGTTAAAAGAAAAGAAGAAAAACGGAATTTTACATAGGGATTTAGTTGGCAAAAATATTGCACTTATTTTTGAAAAAACTAGCACTAGAACAAGGTGCAGTTTTGAAGTTGCCGCTGCTGATTTAGGTATGCACCCAGTTTATCTTGACCCACAAGGTTCACAAATAGGCAAAAAAGAAAGTATTGCCGATACTGCTAGGGTTTTAGGCAGAATGTTTGATGGTATTGAATACCGTGGTTTTGGTCAAGAAATTGTTGAAGATTTATCTAAGTATGCAGGTGTTCCAGTTTGGAACGGCTTGACTAACGAATTTCACCCAACCCAAATTTTAGCAGACTTTTTAACCATTGAAGAACATTTTGGTTCATTAAAAGGCAAAAAGTTAGTTTATATGGGGGACGCAAGGTATAATATGGGCAATTCCTTAATGGTAGGCTCAGCAAAAATGGGTTTACACTTCGTTGCATGCGCACCTGAAAAGTATTTCCCTGATAAAGAATTGATTAAACAATGTGAAGAAATAGCAAAAGAAACGGGTGCTAAGTTAGAGTTTATTACTGACCCTATTTTAGCCACTAAAGATGCAGACGTTATTTATACTGACGTTTGGGTTTCTATGGGTGAACCAGCCGAAGTTTGGAAAACTAGAATTGAAGATTTAATGCCTTACCAAGTTAACGAAAAGGTTATGTTAAACGCAGGCCCACAATGTAGATTTATGCATTGCTTACCAGCCTTTCACGACCTAAAAACAACAACTGGTAAAGAAATTTATGATAAGTTCGGCATTACTGAAATGGAAGTTACCGATAAGGTTTTTGAAAGCGAACAATCAATTGTTTTTGACCAAGCCGAAAACAGAATGCATACAATAAAAGCAGTTATGTATGCAACCCTTAAAGGCTAAATAAAACTAATTAAATAATTTTAAAATACTAATGCAAAATTTTTAACAAAAAGGCGTTTGCTTGGTATACTAATCTAGCATTTAACGAACTGCCTTTAGGGCAAAGGAGGGTTGAAGAGTCATGTCAATAGTTAGAGTTGGTGAAAATGAAAATATTGATAGCGCATTAAGGCGTTTTAAGAGAAAATGTTCACGTGATGGCATTATCGGCGATTTACGTAAAAAAGAACATTACGAAAAACCTTCCGTAAAAAAGAAGAAAAAATCTGAAGCAGCTAGAAAGCGCAGTATCAAAGGTTAACAAAAGACTACCGATTTTTATCGGTAGTTTTTATTTTCAAGTGCAAAATTTAGTTTATTTTGTAAAAAAAGCAAGAATTTTGTCGTATTTAGTAAAAACTTTTTAATTAAACAAAGGGGTGAATATGGAACAACTTAAATCACTTAAACAATACTGCAAAGAAGCCAAGAAACGATTAAAACAAGGGTTTTGGCAAAATCATCAAAACAACCTTGATTTAGAGATTATTAGGGCAGAACAAAGTGGTATATCTTCTTCTAAAATAAAAGAGTATTATACTTGTAAAGTTACTGCTGAAATCAGAAATACTGCTAATGAAGATGAAGCCTTTTATCAAAAAGTTAAGCAATTAGTTGATGCTGAGGGGGAAGTTTCTAACGCTATCGGTAGGCTTACTGATAAAGAGTATTTTGACCACCTTAATTATGAAGATAAACAAAGGTATACTCTTACTCTGTCTGAAAAATACCTAAAGGCTATTGAAAGATATCATAAAGAAAAATCTTTAGGAATTTAATATTAAAAAGCAGTTTAATAGTATAATTAAACTGCTTTTTTTAGTTGGTTAAATTTATCATATTATCAAACCCTAAACTTATTAAAAGGGCCGTGTTTACCCTTCCCATGGTAGTAGGGGATAGTTCGCCTATCCTTTCTTTTAGTCGCCTTTTATCAAGCGTTCTAATTTGTTCTAAAAGAATAACCGAATCTTTCATAAGCCCAAATTCGTTTGCGTTTAGTTCTATATGAGTTGGCAGTTTTGCCTTTGTAAGTTTACTAGTCACTGCAGCCGCAATTATTGTTGGGCTATATTTATTACCTGTGTCATTTTGTACAATTAAAATCGGCCTAACGCCCCCTTGTTCACTACCAACCACAGGGCTTAAGTCAGCATAATATAACTCTCCACGCTTTATCATCTCTTTATCCTAATTTTAAAAAAACTTATTATTAGTTTATGTTTTTTGCTTTTTTATAGTTACTTTAATACTTTAATTTTAACCCCCGTTAAGGTAAATTATACTCTCTTAATAAAAAAATTATCAATTATCTTAAAATATCCCTTTTCTATGTTTGACACTTTTTGTTTATTATAGTAAAATAGATATGCTAATTTGTAAATAAAACATTTGTTTTACTAGTTAAATGGATAAGTCGCATAAAAGCGCCAGCGTTCGTGAATTGAAATTCACTCGGCAAAACATTGCTATATCCATTTAACAATTATTTATAATTAAATATATTTGCTTTCGTAGTTAAATGGATATAACAAGCCCCTCCTAAGGGCTAGTTGTGGGTTCGATTCCCGCCGAGAGTACCAATAAAAAAAGAGCACGAAAACGGCGTCACTCTTAGGGATTTTAAAGACATTATAAAAGAGTAGCAAAATTTTGCTACT
>JAZRDW010000032.1:0-2022 GCA_045660505.1 Christensenellaceae bacterium
TTTATATTCTATCACTCTTTCCTTAAAATTTGCTTATATTTTTAAAAAAACACTAAAAAATAAAAAAATATTTTTTTCACTTAGTTATTTTTAACTTTTATTCCCTTAAATAAACCCAACAAGTAAAAAATAAAAAGAGCGAATTTATTATATTAAAAACGCTCTCTTTACCTTTGCTTACTTAATTAGCAATTAATATTGCCGTTAAGAAAACAAATATTATTTTAACGGCAATATTTTCTTTAAGTGAATTGCGGATTAAACTCACTTTATCACCGATAAAATAAGTATTTGCAACAACTTTAGTTTTATACTTTTATTTTATAAAAAAAGAAGATGCTTAAAAACTAAACATCTTCTTTAATATCAAACTAGATAAATATTATTCTTCGTCTTCAACAGGGATATCAACGTTGTGGTAAACGTTTTGAACGTCATCAATATCTTCTAAAGCATCAATTAGCCTTTGGAACTTAGCCAAATCATCACCTGTTAAAGTGATAACGTTTTGTGGCACCATTTCAACTTGTGCTTCAAAGAAGTTTAAACCCTTTTCTTCAAGATATTTTCTTACTGCTGAAAATTCTGATGGTGCTGTGTGAACGATAAATGCGTCGTCTTCAGTAATAAAATCATCAGCGCCTGCTTCTAAAGCATATTCCATAATAACGTCTTCTTCAAGGTCTGGGGTTCTTTCAATAACGATAACGCCCATGTTTGTAAAGGTAAATGAAACGCAACCTGTATTACCTAATGAACCACCGTGCTTTTTAATTGCTGTACGCACGAAGTCTACCGTACGGTTTTTGTTGTCAGTTAAAGTTTTAATAATAACTGCACTACCTGCTGGGCCGTAGCCTTCATAAGTTAATTCTTCATAGTTTCCGCCACCAAGTTCGCCGGCAGCCTTTGCTATGCACCTTTTAATATTATCGTTAGGCATATTTGCAGCCTTTGCCTTAGCAATAGCATCTGCAAGTTTACTGTTTGTGTTTGGGTCTGGGTTAGATTTTGCTGCAACTGCAATTTCCCTACCTACTTTTGTAAAGATTTTACCTTTTGCGGCATCAGTTTTTGCTTTTTTTGCAGCAATATTGGCTGCGTGTGAGTGTCCTGACATTTTTAAATTCTCCTAAAAATAGTAAAATATTTTTTCTTTTTATAAATTTCGCCAACAGTCGCCTTTAAGTTCATACATTAATAACCCTGCTGAAAGACTTGCGTTCAAACTTTCTAAGCCGTTTAGCATAGGTATACTAATAAAAACGTTTGCTTTTTCTTTAATTAAAGGTGAAACACCGTGCCCTTCGTTGCCGATTACTAGACAAAAATTTCCATTAGGCTTATGCGTAAACACGTTTTCACCAGTCATATCTGCAACGTAAATAGGTAAAGAAATAGCCTTTAGTAATTCTTCCCTTTCGGCACGCATAATATTAACCCTATATATACCCGTCATACTGCACCTTGTTGCTTTTGGCGAAAAAGGGTCGGCACAATTTTTGGTCATATATATATCGGTATAACCAGCGCTAACAGCCGTTCTAATAATTGCCCCTACGTTAGTTGGGTCGGCAACGTCGTCTAAAAGCAAACAACTGCCCGTTGGGGAAGAAATAAAATTCTTAGGCTTATTAATAACGCAAATAACCCCTTGTGGTGATTTTTCACTACTGATAGATAAAAACACTTCTTCAGTAACACACTCAGTTTTATATGCATTATTTTTAACCAAAGAAAGCCCCTTTTCAGTTCCAACAATTAGGCAAATATCAAGTGATAAATCAATGGCGTCTTGCACCATTTTGACACCTTCAACAAAATACTTTGAAAGGCTATCACGGTTCTTTTTATCCGATAAAGAACGAATTTCTTTAATTAATGAATTTTGTTTTGACGAAATCATTTTTTAACTTAAATAAAGCCTATCTTAAATTAAGGTAGGCTTTACACGGTTTTTTATTAAATGCTTGCTTTTGCTTTTTCGCAAAGTGCTGTGAATGCAGCAGCATCAGAAACAGC
>JAZRDW010000033.1:0-2353 GCA_045660505.1 Christensenellaceae bacterium
GTGCATTTGCTTTAAGATTGCAGGTGGATATTTTTCTAACCTTTCTGGTGAAAAGAAATCATCAACCATACCGCCGGTTATATTTTGCTTTTTATTAGCAACGTCAATAACTTCATCAGTCCAACCTAATGGGCTTTCTGGTAGTGGTGTACTTGCGTCGCCTAAAACCGACCATTTAATTTCCCTTAAAGATTTAAGTTCTTCTGCTAAGTTATCGTATGGTGGTTGAATATTGCCAGCATAAGAAATAACGAAGGCGTTTGAAACTTGGTATTCTTTAGCAAAAGTGGTTAAATCCATTTTGCAATCAAATTTCATAATAGGGTTGTGTGAGCCTGCTAAATGCCCCCAGTTCCATAATTTATCTTTTAATTTCATAATAGTCTTCCTTATAATCTAGTTTATATTTTTATTTGAAAATTTTTGGTAAGAACTTATCGTTATAAGTAGTAATTCTCTTAGCGCCGTTCTTTTCAATAACGTAAACGTCTTCAACACGGAAAGAACCCCATTCCATACCCTTAAAGTAAGCGTCAATACAAATAGCCATATTTTCTTTAATTTCACGCTTGTTAGCAACTGAGAATACAGGTGCTTCACATTCTAATAAGCCTGTGCTATGTAAACTACCGTAAGGGCAGTAATCAATATAGCCGTATTTTGTTAAATAATCGGTATAAGCGTTCATAACAACGTCACAAGTAACGCCTGGTTTCATCAATGCTGATGCTGTGTTTAATGCATCCATAGCGCACTTAACTGCATCAGAAATTTTTGCTGGAACTTCGCCTAAAACGTAAGGTGAACAAATAATGCCGTTATAACCTTCATAGCAAACGCCTGCTGCTAGGTTAAGAATTTCACTTTCTTGCAACTTTCTAGCGGTATTTCTGCACATACTAATATGTGAATTGATAGGGCCTGTTGCTACCATAGGTGCAAAGGCTTGAACGTAACTTTCACCACCAAGGTTTAACATTTCACTTTCAAACATTGCTTGAACTTGTAATTCGGTCATACCCTTTTGAATTTTTGGAACAACCGTTTCAAAAGTAGCGCTAATAATATCGGTTGCCTTTCTAATGCAAGCAAGTTCACTTTCAGTTTTAATAACCCTTTGTGCATAAACTTGGTTATCAAAGTCAATAATTTCAGCGCCGTCAAAAACTGCAACTAATTTGTTATAAATAACTGCTGGGAAAGTTAATTTGCCAGCGATAGCAATTTTGTTAATTTTCTTTTGCGCTTTAATTTGCATAAAGAATTCCTTAAAATCTAATTGCCCTTCGGTATCGTATTCAAAGCCAGAAACTTCACCGATTTCTGGGAAAATTTTGATTTCAGAATCATCAAGCCTATTCTTAATTAAAGCATAGTCATAACCTGCTTGACCAGAACAAAGTGTCACTTTGCCTTCAAGTGGAATAACGATTGCCGCGCTTTCGTTTACTGCAGAAAAGTCAGTAAAATAACGAACTGTTGATGGGTCTAATAGGTTAGAAAACGCAACTAACATATCAACGTTTTCTTCAGCCATTCTAACCCTAATGTCTTTAACCCTTTGGGTAAATTCTTTTTTGTCAATTACTGGAAAATTGTTCATTTTAACACCTATCCTTTTATTTTTTAATATATATTTTTTTATTTTTATTTAGACTTTTATGCGAAAAAGTTTTTTCTATTTATCAAAGAAATTTGCTACGTTTGAAGTTGTAAACTTTTCAATAACTTCTTTAGAAACACCTACGTCTAATAACATAGGCTTAATATTATTGTTTATATGCCCAAAACCTAAACCACCGTAACTTACAAGCATACTCTTTAAGCAAATATCGTTTGTGATTAAAATTCTATCGCTATACCCTTTATCAACCATTTCTTTAATAGATAAGCACCTTTCATAATCGTATGCAAACCTACCACGCAAATGCCCCGTATCACTCTTTGGGCAGAAGAATTCTTTGCCAAAATTATCATACTCAACGAATACGCCTAAATCTAAAAGTTGTTCAATATAGTCTTGGCGAATATTAACGTCAATATGGTCAATACAAATTTTTTCAGGCTTAACTCCGTCTTTAATTAAAGTTTTAACTATATTAAGACCATCTCTTTCCCAAAGTGCCGTGTGGAAGTGAATTGCGCTATTAGTTTCTTTACTAGCAATGCCAGATGCAACAATACTTTTCCACTCTTGTTCGGTAATACCTTCAGCACCTATTTCACCTATAAAGCCTGCCTTAGCGTTAGTTCCATCAAAACCAACCGTTAAATCTTTAATCATTTTATCAGCAAGTTCATTTATAGACATTTGCTTTTGCTTTTCGGTAATAAATAAATCAATATAATACCC
>JAZRDW010000034.1:0-1607 GCA_045660505.1 Christensenellaceae bacterium
TGATAGAGATAGTGATGCAGAGCCGTAAGAAATAACACCAGCAACAGCCGTGCCTATATTCATTATAAGGTTTGCTTTAGGCTTATATTCGCTAGGCAAATACTTATCAAAAATAGCCGTACACATACCCCAAACGCCCGCTTGCAAAATACCGTTAAGTGAAAGTATCCACCATAATTGCCACATACCTGTTGCAAATGCAACGATAACGGTAACAACACCTGATAATAAAATACTTATTGATAAAAACCACTTAATACTAATCTTTTCTAAAAACATAAACATTAATACTTGCGCAGTTGAATATGTAATAAAATAAAATGTCATTGCAAGGCTTGCTTCTGGTTTTGAAACGTTAAAAATGTTAACAATTTCAACTAATTCAGCAGTATAAACGTTTTTTGAACCAAGCATCATTGTCCAAATAAATACGCTTGCAAATATTAAAAAATTATATATTTTTTTATTTTTTTCCATGATAAACCTAAAAAAAAATTATTTATTTAAGCATTTAACAAAAGCGTCATAATATCTTTCGCCAAGAATATATTGACTTTGCCTTGAAAAGTGAATATCATCTTCATTTTTAACAACTTGGTTATTACTTAAAAGGTCTTTTGTTTCAACAACTTTACCTTTTAAGTCATAAGCCACGTCTTCAATAGCCTTAACAATAGGTGCTTTTCTTTCATTTTCTTTAGCGAACCACTCTTGGCAAAATTTACCAGTAATAAATGGAACGTTTAGATTGAAAGTTTTATAAAAAGTTTCAGTTTGATAGCGTAGCCTATAATAATGATACCTATACCTAACTTCATAAGGAAGAACGGCACCTTCAAAAGTATCGTGTTCACCTTGATGCCAAAGAAAAGCAACAACTCTATTTTCTTTATTTAAACTTAAAGCCGTTTCAGTAAGTTCAACAAGTCTATTGTAAAGTAAATTTCCAACACCCCATTCAGGTCTATAAAAACCAGAACCACCTATACCAGCCTTAATAAGTAAAAGTTTTCTACCTTTTTCTAATCTTCCATCTGCAATATATTTTAATGCAAAAGAAGTAGCAAGTGAACCTAATTTTTCCCCTTTATCGTTTAAATTTTCTTTAGTAATTTCAATATATTTTTCGCTAGGGTAATTTATATCTAAATAATCCCTACCATCATCATATTTTTTGTATTCGTATGTAGCGTGATCACAAAGACTATGAATTAATTCATTAGGTTGAAATTCATTTTCAACAGGCCCTAAACCGCACCCTTCAGCATTTGATTGCCCAGCAAGAATTATAATATCATACTTTTCATTTTTGCATTGAGATAACTTCATATAAAACCCCAGCAAATAAATTATTAAAATCATTTTAACATATGAAATTTTCTTTGTAAAGTTTTTAATATACGTGATTAAAAAAATTGATAGCCTAAAAAGTATAATATCCCCACTAAAACACTACTAACAATACCAAAAACAATAATAGGCCCTGCAACGATTAACATTTTTGATGCCGTTCCATAAATAAAGCCCTCAGTTTTAAATTCCATTGCAGGTGAAACAACTGAATTTGCAAACCCAGTTATAGGGACTATAGAACCACCACCAGCATA
>JAZRDW010000035.1:0-3316 GCA_045660505.1 Christensenellaceae bacterium
TTACCACGAATACAAACGAAACAACTTAAAAATATTGCTAAAACTTTTATAAACTGATTTACAATTTTAATAGTTGCTTGCGTTAGCGAAAACGTTTGAATTATAAAAGCAAAAATTAAAACAAAAATAAGCGCAAATATTATTGAAAGCCCCGTTCCCTTAATAATAACAGGTAAAAATTTATTTTCTTTTTCTAATTCTTCCATAAAAAAACCCCTTGCCATTTGTCTTTTAAACATTATGCAAGGGGGAAATAAACTATAACTTAAAAATTAGTTTTCTTCTTTAACTTCTTCTTTAGGTTGCTCAGCAACTACTTCTTCAGTAGCCTTTTCAGCCTTTTTCTTTCTAGTTTTCTTTGGTTTTGCAGGTTCTTCTTCTTTTGGTTCTTCTGCTTTCTTTTCTACGGCATTACCTTCTGCAGGTGCAGTTTGGTAAATAGCGCCTTTATCAAACTTAACGTAAGACTTGTTGTTTTCTAAACCTGTTTCTAAAACGAAAGTATTTTCACTATCGTTAATTTGAACAACGAAACCACATACGCCACCGATAGTTTTAACCCTATCACCTATCTTTAAGCCGTTAAGAATTTCTTGTGCTTCCTTTTGGCGTTTTTTGTTGGTTACTGATTGCCAAATGAATAAACCGATAATCGCAATGATTAATACACCCATAATAATGTATGAGCCGATTGGGTTTGGTTCTTCTTTTGGTGTGTTTTCTAATAATAAATTCCAAATATACATAAATATTTATCTCCTTTTATTTTTCAATTATATTTTAACCTTTTTATTTATTAAAATCAAGTGTTTTTGCAAAATTATTTATATTTATTAAAAACTAGTTAAATTTTGGGTAAGTATCCCCTGTTTTTGCATAAAATTCTATTGCAAACTCACTAAACGAATCTTGTAATATTGCTTCCCTTGCACGCGCCATAAGGTTATTTAAGTAGGTTATGTTATGCAAACTAATCATCATGCCGCCCATCATTTCACCCACGTTTATCATATGGCGCAAATAAGCCTTGGTGTAGTTTTTACAAGCATAGCAATCACAATTTTCATCAAGTGGCGTAAAGTCTTCACGATAAGCGCCGTTCCTAACCACAATTTTTCCACTTTCAGTTAAAGCCGTGCCGTTTCTAGCAATTCTTGTTGCTAAAACACAGTCAAACATATCAATACCACGGCGCACACCTTCAATCAAACAGTCAGGGCTACCTACGCCCATCAAATATCTTGGAATATGCGTTGGGTAATGTGGGAGCATAGAGTCCATAATATCATACATAATATTTTTAGGTTCGCCAACTGATAAGCCACCTATGGCAATACCGTATTTTGCGTAGGGAATAGTCTCTTTTAAACTTGTTGCCCTTAAGTCCTTAAACATATTGCCTTGAACTATTGGGAACAATGCTTGATTATCGTTTTTGTGGGTATTATAGCACCTATCAAGCCACTTTAAGGTGCGTTCCATTGCCGTTTTAGAAGTGGCGTAATCAGCACCGTAAGGCGAACATTGGTCAAACGCCATAATAATATCAGCACCTAGGTTGTTTTCAATTTCTATTGCCTTTTCTGGGGTAATAAAATGCAAACTGCCATCAACGTGTGAATTAAAATATACGCCGTCATCTTTAATTTTGTTAAGTTTAGCAAGTGAAAAAACTTGAAAGCCACCACTATCGGTTAAAATAGGTCTATCCCAAGCCATAAACTTATGTAAGCCACCGGCATTTTTAACAAGTTCATCACCAGGTCGCATATACAAGTGATAAGTGTTTGCTAAAATTATTTGTGATTTTGCTTCCTTTAAGTCCCTTGGCATTACCCCCTTTACGGTTGCTTGCGTGCCAACAGGCATATAGGTTGGCGTTAAAATATCCCCGTGTGGGGTGTGCAAAATACCAGCCCTTGCACCGGTTTTACTATCTTGTTTTATTGTTTCAAAATAAAATTTTTCCATAATTTAATTATAAACTTTTTTCCTTAAAAAATAATTGATAAAACGCTTTGCAGTAAACGCAGTAGTGCGCCGTTTATACTCCCAACATTGTTTGGTTTTAGAAACAAGTTAGGCTAGCCTCGTGAAACATTTGGGTTAAGACTAACCTTTTTGGTTGTCGCAGTCCAAATGTGAAACAGAAACGACGCATAACGAAAGTTTATATCTTGTGTTTGGTTTTAGAAACAAGCAATACAAGGCTCGCAAAGTGTTTTGGATGAAATAAACCTTTTTGGTTATTGAAGTCAAAACGCTTTGCAGTAAACGCAGTAGTGCGCCGTTTATACTCCCACCATTGTTTGGTTTTAGAAACAAGTTAGGCTAGGCTCGTGAAACATTTGGGATAAGACTAACCTTTTTGGTTGTCGCAGTCCAAATGTGAAACAGAAACGACGCATAACGCAGTTTATAAAATCAAACAAGCGTCGCCGAAAGAAAAAAACCTATATTTTTCTTCCACGGCAGTATTATATAAAGATAAAATTTCTTCCCTAGTTGCTAGGGCAGAAACTAACATTATTAAGGTTGATTTTGGCAAGTGAAAGTTTGTTATTAAACCATCAACACACTTGAATTTATATGATGGATATATAAAAATTTCCGTATTATCTTTAGTTGGTTTAACAAAACCTTTTTCATCACTTGCGCTCTCTAAGGTGCGCACGCTTGTTGTTCCAACGGCAATAATTCTTCTGCCTTCTTTTTTTGCCTTGTTAATTATTTCACACGCTTTTTCATCAATCTCATAATATTCAGAGTGCATGTGGTGGGACAAAATATCTTCACTTTTAACAGGCCTAAAAGTGCCTAACCCTACGTGAAGAAGAACGTCAACAATTTCAACGCCTAAATCTATAATTTCTTTTAATAATTCATCAGTAAAATGTAGCCCTGCCGTTGGCGCTGCGGCTGAACCGTCAACTTTAGCGTAAACAGTTTGATATCTGCCTTGTTCTTTAAGTTTTTCAGTTATGTAAGGTGGAAGTGGCATTTCGCCTATTCTAGCAATAATATCTTCAAAAACCCCGTTATAATCAAACCTAACAACACGGCTACCTGTTTCATCAATAGTGGATAAAACTTCTAAAGAAAGTTCTTCACTTAAAACTAATTTTGCACCTACCCTTGCCTTTTTACCTGGCTTAACAAGAACTTCCCACTCGTTAAGATTAAACCTTTTAAGCAATAAAACTTCAACCTTACCGCCGTTTTTAGTGTAGCCAAACATACGGGCAGGCAAAACACGGGTGTTGTTTCTAACAAGCACGTCACCCTTTTTTAGGTAATTTTTTATATCGTAAAATCT
>JAZRDW010000036.1:0-4128 GCA_045660505.1 Christensenellaceae bacterium
TCTTAAAACGCTTTTTTATACCTGTTTCAAACTGAGGTTTTATTAAAACAATTAAATTTTTGCCATCGTCTAAAAGATTTGCAAAAACTTCTAAAACCAAAGTGATTGATATAAAACTTAAATCTGCAACAATTAAATCTAGTTTAGAGTCAAAATCATTTCTAGTTAATTCCCTAGCGTTCTTAATAATACTTTTAACTCTATTATCATTTTTTAAAGAACTATGCAAAAGTTGGTCGTTAAGGTCAACGGCAAAAACCTTTTTTGCGCCATTTTTCAATAAACAATCAGTAAAACCACCCGTACTTGCACCTATATCGGCAACAACTAGATTAGAACAGTCAAAATTAAAATCTTCTAATGATTTTTGAAGTTTGTAGCCACCTAGAGATACAAACAATTTTTCGGCTTTAATTTCTATAACGGGATTAGAAAGTTCATAAACTTCAAAAGAAGATTTTTCTATGCACTTTCCGTTAAGAAAAATTTCACCACGTTCTATTGCTTGTTTTGCCTTGGTGCGTGAATCAAAAAAGCCTTTTTCAACTAAATAATTATCAAGTCGCATAATTATTTTCTTCTAACGTACATAGCATCTGCTAATTGAGATAAAAACCAACTATCTTGAATATTAGTAATTGCTTTTTTGCATGCCTCATAGTGCATTTTCGCACGTTCTTTTGCCCCGTCTAAACCGAAAATTTTGATGCTAGTCAATTTATTTTCTTCTTCATCTTTATGTGGTGTTTTACCAATACTTTCAAGCGTACCTTCCACGTCCATTATATCATCAATAATTTGAAATAATACACCTAAATTATAACCAAAATCACTTAATTCTTTTCTATATAAACCACCAGAAAGTTCGCTAGCGATTAGAAGTGGTGCAGTAATTAATTTAGCAGTTTTGTTTTCATAAATTAAATATAAATCTTTTTCAGAAAAAACTTGTTTGTTTTCACTTTGCAAATCGTAAACTTGCCCGCCTATCATACCACGATAGCCAGCAAAATCTGCTAAAACACGCATTGCTTTAAGTGAATTTTGATTAAAATTATCACTAGATAAAACGTGTTCAAAAGCAAAGTTTAATAAAGCATCACCTATTAAAATACCATTTGCTTCACCAAACTTTTTATGTGTTGATAGTTTACCCCTTCTATAATCATCATTATCCATAGCAGGCAAATCATCATGAACAAGTGAATATGAGTGAACGCACTCTAACGCTAAAGCAAAGTGTAAAACGGAACTTAAATCAAGTTTAAGTAATTTAGCAGTTGCTAAACATAAAACAGGCCTAACCCTTTTGCCACCATCTAATACGGCGTATTTCATGCCGTCAGTTAAAACCAAAGGCTCTAAATTATCTAATGAAGAAAAAACCTTATCTAAATATTCTTCAAAAATCCCTAGATAGCGGTTATATTCTAACTTATAATTATTTTCCATTAGCCTTTCTCTCCGCACATAAATATGTGTTTTCTAAAAGCATAGCAATAGTCATTGGGCCAACGCCACCTGGAACAGGCGTTATAAAAGATGCTTTATCTTTAATAGCATCATAATCAACGTCGCCCACAAGCCCATTTTCAGTTCTATTAATACCAACGTCAATAACAACGGCGCCGTCTTTAATCATATCAGCAGTAACGAACTTAGGTCTACCTATTGCAGCAACAACTATATCTGCATTAGCGCAAATTTCTTTTAAGTTTTTAGTTTTGCTATGGCAAATTGTTACCGTGCAGTCCATTTGCAATAATAGTAAAGCCATAGGCTTGCCAACAATATTACTTCTACCTATAACAACTGCATTTTTGCCCTTAAAATCTAGCCCCGTGCTTTCAATCATTTTAACAACGCCAAAAGGTGTGCAAGCAATTGTGCAAGGTTGTGAAAGCAATAAATTACCTACGTTTTCAGGTAAAAAACCATCAACGTCCTTTTCGGCAGGAATTAAAGATAAAATTTCATTTTCGTTTAGATGTTTAGGTAATGGTAATTGAACTAAAATACCATCAACTGTATTATCGTTTGCTAATGCTAAAACTGTTTCCTTAACTTGGTCAATAGTGGCATCTTCAGGCAAGTAAAAAGATAAGGAACGCATACCAACGTATTCAGTAGCAGTAATTTTATTTTTAACGTATACTTGAGATGCAGGGTTATTACCAACTAGAATAACAGCAAGAGTAATTTGCCTATTATACTTTTCGGCAAACTTTTGAACTTTAATTTTTAATTCTTCTTTAATTTTGCTTGATAATTCCTTACCATTAATAATATTAGCCATTGTTTTTCTCCTTAATATATTCAGCCATTATTCCGTTAACAAAATTCGTGCTATTATCTGTTGAATATTTTGCAGCAAGATTAACTGCTTCGTTAACAACAACAGGAATAGGTGTTTGTGGAAAATTATTTAATTCTGCAATACCTATAAGTAAAGCACATTTATCTGCCAAATACAATCTATCAAGTTTATAACCAACTGCTAATTTAGAAATTGTTTCTAGAAGTTCGTCCTTTTTATCGTTAATAGCAGAAAGTAAATCATTAGCAAATAATGTATCTTCTTTATTTAAGTCTTTTAATAAAACAGCAAAAAGCCCTTCATCATCAGGATTGAAGAGCTGTGAATATATAAATTTAAAAACTGCTTCTCTTGCTTGGCTTCTCATAAGTTAGACCGTCCTATTTAGTTTCTTTTGTAGTATCATCTGTATTAGAATTTTCATCAGTAGTAGGTTTATCTTTAGGTTCAACAGAAAGGCCTTCCAAATCGTTTTCAAACAAAACGCCTATAATTGAAACGTTAACGCTTGCTACCCTATACTCAGTCATTGCTTCAACGTTGTGGCGAATTGCTTCTTGAATTTTAAAAGAAGTTTCTGAAATGCTTTGCGTAAAATAAATTTTAATAGCAACGTCAATATTAACGCCATCTTTATCAGCATAAACTTTAATTGCACTATTATTTGGCGTACCTTTATCTACCTTGATAAAAGGAATTTCATTTAATGCAAGTTGAACGATATTATTAACAATACCTATACCATAACTGATTTTGCCTGTGTTTTCATTAACCGGTAATTTCTTAAAACGAGCCATAAAATAACCCCTAATAAATATTTTATATATTTATTGTATCACAAAAAAAATTTTTTTCATAGTGTTTTTAAGAAATTTTAATTACCTTTTTATGAAATAGGTATAATTTTAACTTGTTCTGGGGTTGCTGAAACTTCTTCTTCAAGAATAGAATAGATAATAATTGCATCTTCTGTTGTTAATTCACTAGTTTTAGTTATAACGTTAATATTATCAGATTCTAAACCGATAACTACCACAACTTCTTCAAAACCATATGCTTTAATTAAATTTTCAAGCAATAATTCTTTTTCAGTAATTTCAGTTAATTCAATTTTCATAGAAATTGCGTTTGCCCTTTCAACGCTATCAACACTTGAAACTTCTATAATTTGGTCAAGTTGTATAAGTTCTTCGTTTCTAGTGTTCATTCTTTCTGTGCGATATTGCATAAAATAGTTTGCTGAACTAACAGTAATTGTTTCTTGGTTGTCAACATTAGACGTTGTTAACACAAAGTTAAACACGGCAGTTACTGCTAAAAGTGCAATCATACAGGTTAAAACGATAATTTTTCTTTTCTTTGTCATAAAAATCTCCTTTTTTTACATTGATAAAATTTCAATTTGTTTTGGTTCTATATTTAATAGCGAAACCGTTGCTTGTTGAAGTTTAGTAATAACGGCAATATTACTACCACCTTCTGCAACAATTAAAACGCCAATAATTTTAGGATTTAACTCTTTTAACACAACAGGTTTACCGTTTACCGTTATAGGTAAATTTTCTGTGACAACCCCGTTTATCGTTTCAGTAGTTTTAGTTTGGTAAGCATAAACGGTTTCTAGTCCTGACACAACAGTTATAACAACTGAAACATTACCCGCGCCATTTACTTTTGATAAGGTTTTAGATAATTTACTTTCTAAACTTGAAACGTAATCGTTTACATCTAAATTTTCATTAGAAGAATTTGCTGAATATGAAGAAAAATTAAAACAGATTATTCCAACTAGAATTATTGCAAGCAAAATA
>JAZRDW010000037.1:0-1866 GCA_045660505.1 Christensenellaceae bacterium
CGGTTTGATAAGCAACGGTGTTTTCAATGAATATATACACTCTAAAATACTCATCATTTTCAGTCTTATAAAAAGTCTTTCCGTCGTTAGTTTTTATTATAGTTAAACTTTCCCTATCTGGATTACCGCCGTTAGCAATTATTTTTTTGCGATTAAACTCTGTAACAAGTTCAATGTTTTGCATAAGTTTTTCAACGGGGTTGAAAAGTTTTGAGTTGATTTTTTGAAGTATGTATCTAACCGTTTTACCGTTTTCATTATAAACTGCTACATACGTTACGTTTATGTGCCCGTTACCATAAGGTTCAACACTTACAAGTTCGCCGTTGATTGAAAAGTTTTTAAGTACGTTTTTAAGTTCCATATTACACCTTTTTGTCTATATTGATAAAATCGTTTTTTCTATTTTTTTTAAGTAAAATTAACCCAACAAGTAAAATTATTGGAAATATTGTTGCTGATAAAATGCCAACTTCTATTGATAGTTTACTTGAAATAAAACCAACTAACGTTGGCCCTAAACTACAACCAAGGTCACCACCTAAGGCAAGCATTGAAAACATAACCGTTCCGCCATACGTAAAAAGTTTGCCACCGATAGAATATAGTGCCGGCCAAGCAATGCCCACAAACAACCCGCAAAGCGCAACGAATATAAGCGAAATAACTTTTATTGGTTGCAATACAGTTAACATATAACTAACCGCTAATAGTGCAGTTGATAATATTAAAGTTTTTATAAGGTTAAACCTATCTTTGCTTAGCCCGTGCAAAAACCTTGATAAAAACATAAATAAGGCAAACACACTTGCACCTATTAAATCGCCAAGAGTTTTTGAAACTTTTAGCCCCGTTTCAGCAAAATAACTTGCCCATTGCGCTATCGACTGCTCGGAAGCACCTGCGCAAATCATTAAAATAAAAAGTAGAATAAAAGTTTTATCCTTAAATAAAGTTGATTTTTTAACCTTAACCCCATCTTCATCAGGCGGTAGTATTGGGCAAATTGAAAATAAAACTATTTCAAAAATAGGAACAACTGTCAATATTAAAATAAGAATATACCACTTATCTATGCCAACTAAAACAAAAAACACCGTTGATATAATTATAAGTGAAAAATGCCCAAGCGCATAAAAGGAGTGTAGAAAACTCATTTTAGACGATTTGTTTTCAAACGGAATTGCTTCAATAATTGGGCTTAACAAAACTTCTGAAAGCCCACTACCTATCGCCATAACGGTTACGGCAATAAAAATACCTATAAACCTATTTATTGGGTTTTCAAAAAAGATAGCAGTAATTGCCAATAAAACGAATGCAAAAATAGGAAGCATAGCAGAAGTTATTACTGCTTTTCTATACCCAACTTTAAGTATAAAATTTGATGAAAATAAGTCCACAAATATTTGAAGAATAAAGTTGTATGAAACTAATACCGTAATAAGTTCCAAAGATATTTTATATTCTGAAACAAAGTATACAAATAATAGCGGTAAGAAGTTGTTAACTATCGCTTGCAGTACGTAACCAGTTGAACAAGCAACGGTGGTTAAGTTGTAGTTCTTGCGCATAGTTAGCCCCCTTTGAAAAACTAAATAAATTATGCCATATTTTTTATATAATAGCAAGCATTAGTAACAACTTATAATATATTTTAATATAATAATAGTGGCACATACTTGCCAAGGAAAATTTAATATGTGTTTTAATTGTTTTAACAACGGATGCAACTGTAACTGCAACTCTAATCGTAATAGACAAGTAATTATAGGCCCTACTGGCCCTGTTGGTCCAAGAGGCCCCGTTGGTCCTACTGGCCCGCAAGGTATTCCTGGCCCCGTTGGTCCTATCGGTCCACAAGGT
>JAZRDW010000038.1:0-5418 GCA_045660505.1 Christensenellaceae bacterium
CCTTGCTTTATTATGCCCGTTAATAACTAATAAAACTTGTTTAGAATCACACACCGTTCCAACCCCAACTGATAAAGCAGTTTTTGGAACTTTATTTGGGTCGTTATCAAAAAAGCGTGAGTTCACAATTAAAGTATCTTCTGTCAAAGCACGAACGCCCGTTCTAGAAGATAATGAAGTGAAAGGTTCGTTAAAAGCAATATGCCCGTCAACACCACTACCACCTAAGAATAAATCAATTCCACCGTAAGATGCAATTTTATCTTCATATCTTTGGCACTCTTTTTCTAAATCTTCAGCCATACCGTTAAGTATATTAATATTTTCACTAGGTATATCAATGTGGTTAAAGAAATTATCGTGCATAAAATACCAATAACTTTGGTCGTGTTCTCTTGGTAAGCCCACGTATTCATCCATATTAAAGGTGACTACGTTCTTAAATGAAACCTTTCCTTGCTTGTTCATTTCAATAAGATTTTTATAAACGCCTAGTGGTGAAGAACCCGTTGGTAAACCAAGAACGAAAGGGCGTTTTTCTTTATGGTTGTTTATTGCAGAAGCAATATGGTTTGCTGCCCATTCACACATTTTTGCATAATTGTCTTTGATAATTACTTTCATAATATATTCTCCTAAAATTTATATATATAAAATTAAATTTATTATACTACCATAAAAACAATTTGTAAATACTTTCAAAAAAATTTTTCTTTAATTTTTCATAAATAATCTAAATTATTAGACAAAAAACCGTTAATATTATCAAAAAAGCAAAGTTTATTATTGAAAATAAAGCGATATATTTGCCCGTTTTATCTGGGTTTTCTTTAGTATATTCTCTAAAAGTTATTAAACTTGCTAGTGAAGATATAAGCGTGCCTACACCACCTATATTAACCCCAACTAAAAGCCCCGAATAATTTGAAGTAAATTGCGATAAAAGTATTGCAGACGGAACGTTAGATATAAATTGACAAGAAATTATGCTAACAAGCAAGGTATTCTTCCCTAAAAGTGAAGAAAATAGGTTTCTAACAGCATCTATCCTAGCCATATTCCCTGCAAATATAAAGAAAAACACAAAGGTAAATAGCAAGCCGTAGTCCACCATTAACAATGCTTTTTTATCCATAAATAATAAAACTAATGGTATAACTATTAACCCCACCCAGTAAGGAATTCCACGGAAAACTATTAAAATTGATAGTGTAAATAGTAATATATAAATTATGGTTTTAAGTGGGGAAAGTTTAGTTTTTTCATCTTCTAATTCAAGTGGTTCATTTTTAACGAATATTAAACAACAAATGGTTATTAACGCCACCGAAAGGATAAAAGGTGGTGCCATTATTGATAAAAATTCTAAATTTGCTATTGAAAATTTTGAATATAAATATAGGTTTTGTGGGTTGCCAAATGGCGTAAGCATACCACCTAAATTCGCCGCAATATTTTGCATAATAAAGGTGAACGCCATATACTTTTTCTTATTAGTTGTGGTCAAAACAAAATGCCCAAGCGGTAAAAAAGTTAATAGTGCCATATCGTTTGCAATTAGCATTGAACCTATAAAAGTTATGTAAACTAATGCCAACACGCAAAGGCGGGCATTCTTAAATAATTGAACGATTTTTTTTGCAAGAATATAGAAAAAGTTTATGTTCTTTAATGCGCAAACTACTGCTAAAACACAAAACAAACAAGATAGAGTTTTAAAGTCAAAATACCCTAGATATTCACTATCAATCGGCACAAAAAATGTGGTTATTAGCGCGCATAAAAACGCTATGCACATAACGATATTTTTCTTTAAGAATTCAAATATATATGTGAATATATTCTTTGATTTTTCTTCCATTTCTTTTTTCCTTTATGTTTAATTTAGCCAACGTTTGAAATAATATCACATAGCAAAAAAAATGTAAAGCAGTATATAAACAAAATTTATAATTTCCAAATAAATATATTCTTTCTATCACTTTTTATGCTATTAAATAGTAGTAAAATAATAAAAATCTACGGCTTCTCCCCCGGAGATTTTTTTAGTTTTAATATAAAATCTTATGCCTTATAAAATACTTTTAATTATATAATCAAAATAAAAAAAGTTTTTTAATACCATTTTGCTGGTATAGTTTCTGGGTCGCCTACGTTAATTCTAACGCTCGTTCCGTTAAGGGTAAGAAGTGTAAAATTCGGTAAAGTTATATCTTTAGCACCATACGCACGCTTAACCCAACCAAAAACTGATTGATATTTATCAAAATATGCACGGGTATCAGCATCAACCGATTTATGCCAGTATCTATAAGAATCATCACTACTAATATACTTACCTATGCGGTGTTCTTGATATTTAAGTATGCTATCCGTTGGTGGAACTCTTAAACCTGCTTCATCCCTAGTGGTTGAAGTGCGCATAGTTTTGCCATCATAAAACTTTTTAGTTTCATCATAGGCAATTGTAAGTTTACCTAATGACGCATACCTAAAAGTGCTATCATATCCCCTTGCATTTGCCATATTTTCAAGCAAACTTAATGATGGGTTTGCACTTATTTTATATTGCAATAAACAGCAATCCCAAATTAGGTAATTGTCTTGCGTATCAGAACAATATTGAACAAAGCCCTTTCTTGGTGGCTGAATCATAAGCATATTTTCTTCATAATAATATATATGCGCATCTTTTGTTCTATCATTATAAGGATTATATTCTTCATTAAACACGTCCCCTGCACGATAGCAAATACCCACAATCGGCAAGCCTAAATAAGTGCGTGGGATATAAAAGGAAGGGGCTTGTCTATAATCATAAAATAATTTTCTATTTGTAGGGCTTTCTAACCCCACAACAGCCCAACCTTCCTTAACAGAATAATCTTGATTTAATTTTCTAGATTTAGTATAACTATCCACATAAGTGTTTGAAATATATAAACACTTTTGTAATACTGCAACGCTCATTTTTTTGCCCCTTTATTTATTAAATTTCTGGATACATTTCGTGCTGAATAAACCTTGCTTCTTTAGCGCTTTCTGGCGCACCATTTTCGCCTTTTTTAACAAGCATTACTCTACCCACGTATACAAAGTTTGAACTATGTGATGCAGAATAGCCTAATCTCATTGTGGTTTTAGGTTGACCATTAAAGTTAAAAACACAAGCATATACGTTACGGCTGTTATCTTTTACGTAAAAAACTACGCCCGTAACTTCGCCGTCCTTCATAACTAGGCCATATAAATCTTGCTCTAAATTAACTGACCTATAAACGTAAGAACTTGATGAAGAGTAAGAATCAGTCACCCTTTCATCATCACTATTATCATAACTTCTTGATTCATCAAAATAAATCTTTAATAAATGAGTTGAAAAAAGTTCTTCTATTTTTTTCTTTTCTTCGTTAGAAATTCTTTTGCAATCTGACCTGCTAAACCTTCCGCCTTTTCCAACGTAAACGTCATTTCTATGAAAGTCATACCAATACATATTTTTATCCCCTTTAAGTAGATATTTTTTTCTTGAATTATATCACATAAAATATACCTTGTCAATACGCCTAATTATTTGCATTTTTACTAATTTACAATTTTTAAATAAAATAATATGCATTTTATTGACAAAGTTTTTTAAAGTATTTATAATTTATAAAAAAAATTAAATTCAAGGAAAATTATTATGCAAAATTTAACTACTAAAAAATTAGTTTTAACTGCACTTTTAATGGCGTTGACCTTTGTTGCTACAATGTTTATTAGAATTCCTTTACCACTTGGCTACGTTAATTTGGGCGACGTTTTTGTGTTGCTTTCTGTATTTATTCTTGGCCCTGTTTACGGAACAATTGCCGGTGGCGTTGGCTCTTGCCTTGCAGACCTTATTGGGTATATCTCTTACGCCCCAGGAACTTTGATTATTAAATCAGCAATGGCACTTGTTGCTTATCTAATTTATTCCCTTTTATTAAAGGCTACAAAAAAAGATATTATTGCTGAAATAATCGGTGGTATTGCAGGTGCAATTATTATGGCGTTTGGCTACTTCTTCTACGAAGTGTTGTTCTTTGAAACGGCTGGCGTTGCAATTATAAACGTCCCTTGGAATCTTCTTCAAGGCGCTGTCGGTGTTATATTATCTACTATCGTTATTAGAATTTTAGATACCACTACTCTTTTAGAAAAATTGAAAAAATAAATATTTATCATTAAATTTTATCGTTTAATTAAATTATAAAAAAGAACACCTATTTGGTGTTCTTTTTTTTGTATGTGTGAAACTAAATCTCGTTTTTAGTGTATGTCTGTGGGACAAAAAGTATTTTTTAGTTCTTACCTATTCTCACTATAATAATCGTTGTTTTTTCAATTACATTATTATAGTCATAATCTAATTCCACAATATATTCGTTGCGTGGAATTAACAAAGAATCAATCTCCGTATCCTTTAAGAATTTTATCAATTTCCTCAAATTCTTCTGGCGTACTAAGTTGCCAGGTACTATCGTTGCAATGTCTGCAATACATAGCCTTTCTATCTCTCATTCTGTGACAATAAGGACATTCTACTAAATCATCTTCCCCGTCTTCTTTTCTTGTCCGATGACAACACAAAGAGCAATATATGGTATCGCCTTCGTCCCACAAAGTATTAGCATCTTCATTCCCACAATTTGCACATCTCATTGTTTTATCTCCTATTTCATTATAAGGTTGAGAATTATTGCTGTTGGCATTAATCGTGTTAAGTACTTTCGACGCCTCTTTACATATATTCCCTACCTCTGTTAATATTAAAGCAGCTTTTTTTAACCTAATTGTTTTACAATCTTCACAAAGACTACCCGTACCTTCAGGCAACAACTTTCCACAATCAACACAAATGTCTTTTATGTTACTACTAGTAGTGTTATTTTCAAATCCACATTTGGTACACTTATGTCTAGCTGCTCCAAGAGTAAACCCATATTGATTATTAAGGTATGTACCACAACAATCGCAAAACCAAAACACGTAATCATTCTTGAATTCGTCATCCAAAAGGCTGTACCCACAATGGCTACACTCCCAAACTTTACCATCCTTACTGATTCGCATTTTATCTTCACAAACGGGACAGAACATCCATTTTTTAATCTTTTTAATGAAAAAGTGAGTTATTTTATCTGAAAATTTACCCATACGAAAACCTCCTTTTTACAACAACAAAATACCGCAAACAGTATGCAAAGTCTAGTATAATTATTATAGCACTTTCTCAATAAAATTTCAATACTTTTACCCCTGCTGCAAGTACTTTTTATTTCAAATCCCATCGTGGGGTGTTTTTACTATACATTGACTTAAAGTGTGAGGGACGAAATCTATCGTAGCTTTTTTCTAAAAAATTGCATTAAAAAAGACCTATAAAAGCGT
>JAZRDW010000039.1:0-2808 GCA_045660505.1 Christensenellaceae bacterium
AGCAAAAACACTTTTTGCAACACATTATCACGAATTAACCGAACTTGAAGGAAAGTTAGTTGGGGTAAAAAATTATAAGATTTTAGTTAAGGAAATGAACGGAAACATTATTTTCTTAAGAAAAATTATGCGTGGTGGGGCAAACAAGAGTTTTGGTATTGAAGTTGCTAACCTTGCTGGGGTTGGTAAACAAATTACCGAAAGGGCTAAAGAGATTTTGAAAGGATTAGAAAAGAAAAATATTCAAACTAACCTTTCTAATTTTGATGATTATGAAGAAGAAATTTCTTCTAACAATAGCGAAGTTGAAAGAATTATTTGTGATTTAGACTTAAATAATGTTTCGCCTATGCAAGCATTTACAATACTTAACGATTTGCAAGAAAAATTAAAGGGATAGTATGAGCAAAATTAATATTTTAAGTAGCCAAATTTATAATCGCATTTCTGCTGGTGAAGTTATTGAAAGACCTTTTTCAGTAGTTAAAGAGTTAGTTGAAAACTCTATTGATGCTGGGGCAACTAGTATTTTTATTGATATTTTAGACGGGGGAATTTCTTCAATAGTAATTACCGATAATGGTAGTGGTATTGAAAAAGACCAACTTAAAAATGCACTTTTGCCACATGCTACAAGTAAAATTTCAAAATTAGAAGATATTGATAATATTTTAACTTTGGGTTTTAGGGGTGAAGCGCTTGCATCAATAACGGCTGTTTCTAAAATTAAAATCACTTCTAAGCCAGTTAATCAAGAATTAGGTGCTTTTATTTCTGCTGATGGTGGTGTAATTAATACAATTGAAGATTGTTCTTTTAATAATGGCACTCAAATTTGTGTTAATAATTTATTTTACAATACGCCTGTTAGGGAAAAGTTCTTAAAATCTATTAAAAGTGAAGAAAATGATATAACTTCTACCGTTGCAAGGTTTATTCTTTGCAACCCAAATATTTCTTTTAAGTATACGGCAAACGGAAAGGTTATATATCAATCTTTTGGCGATGGGCTAGAGTCTGCTTTGATTTGTGTTTATGGCGCAGATATTATTAAAGAAACTATTTTCGTTAATACAATAAAAAACGGAATTTCTATAAAAGGCTATTTAGGTAAACAAAACTTTTCTAAAGGGAATAGAAGTTATCAATCTATTTTTCTAAATGGTAGATATATTGTTAATCAGTCAATTAGTTCAGCAATAGCAAACGCTTATTCGCCATATATGATGAAGCGCCAATATCCGTTTTATTCTTTATCAATTAATATTCCAACAGAGATTGTTGACGTTAACGTTCACCCACAAAAATTAGACGTTAGATTTTTAAATAATCAAATAGTTTACGGCAGTATTTATTCAGTTGTGTCAAAGGTTTTAGACGGAACTAGCGAAGCGTTGACTATAACAAAATCAACCGATATTGAAAACAAGGCAAAATCTATTGATTTAACGGCTGATTATATCACACATAATACCGTAAAAAAGCAAGTAAATAACTTTGTAAATGAAGTAAAAGAGTTTAAGAAGAACGAAAATAAAAAATTTGATTCTTTAATTTTTTCTGACAGTGCTTTTTCACTTTCTCACGATAAATTTAATAATGAAAACGATAAGATTAAGGAAAGTAATATAACTGATATTTTTGCCGAAAATAAGGCTTTTTTAGAAAGTTTAGATAAAAAGAAATTAGAACAAGAAGAAATAAAAGTTGATAGGCAAATTGTTTATCTAGGACAAGCACTTAACACCTTTTTAATTTTAGAAGATGGGGTTGATTTGTATTTTGTTGACCAACATGCAGCGCACGAAAGAATTTTGTTTGATAAATTAAATAGTTTAGCAAGTAATTCTGAAAATCTTTCACAACCATTATTGTTGCCCTTTGTATTAAACTTAAATCCTATTGAATTTAACTTTTTATCTTCTAAAATTAGCGTTCTTAACGAAATGGGTATTGAACTTGAAGAATTTGGCACTAATGCATTTAGAGTTTTAGCAATACCATCATTTTTAACCGATATGAATTTGCAAAAATTCTTCAATGAAATTTTGGCTGAAATTGAAACCTTAAAGCAAGTTCAAATTAATGATATTTTAAAGGAAAAATTAGCGCAAAAAGCCTGCAAGGCTGCTATAAAATCTGGTGATAAATTAAGCCAAATTGAAATTGATTTATTAATTGAAAAGTTAAAGGATAATTTAGGTCTAAAGTGTCCGCACGGAAGACCTGTTGCAATAAAAATAACTAGAACGGAAATAGATAAATGGTTCAAAAGAATAGTATAGAAAACCCTAAAATTTTAATAGTTTGTGGTCCTACTGCATCAGGAAAAACTGATTTGGCTGTTGAACTTGCTAAACTTTTAGATTCTGAAGTTATTTCTGCCGATTCAATGTATATTTATAAAGGCTTAAATATAGGAACGGCAAAGCCAACTTTAGAAGAAATGCAAGGAATAAAACACCATTTAATTGATATTATTGAGCCAGACGAAAGTTTTAGTGTTAGTGATTATAAACTTAAAGCAGAACCTATAATTAGTGATTTAATTTCCAAAGGTAAAATACCTATAATCTGTGGGGGAACGGGCTTTTACATTAACTCAATTTTATACGATTTATCTTATGGGAATGGTGAATGCAATTTAGAAGTTAGAAATAAGTATATGAAAATGGCTTTAGAAAAGGGAAATCAAGCAGTTTTTGATATCCTAACTAAGTTTGATAAAGAAACTGCCAAAAAACTTCACCCTAATGATATTAAAAGGGTTATTAGGGCGCTTGAAATTTATGAAAACGGCACCAAAAA
>JAZRDW010000040.1:0-2733 GCA_045660505.1 Christensenellaceae bacterium
GTTATAATTAAGTAAGTTAGATAAAGTTTGTTCATCATAATCAATAAACCCATCTTTATCATTAATTAATGTTAATAAGCACTCTGGATTTAGCCCTAAATAGTTAGTAAATACACTTTTAGGCACAACTAAGTTTGAATATCCGACCCCCATTTTTAGGGCAGTTAATGCGTTTAATGATAGCAAAACACTTCCAGAATACTTAATGCTACCACCTATAATAGAAGCCTTACCAAAAGTGCCTTTATTTACATTTCTTTTTCTAGTTGGGAAAAAATTTGCTAGTGAATTATCGTTAAATCTTTTAACAAAATCTTCACCCCAAATGCTAATTCCTATATCTTTAGCAATAACTTCCCCACAATAATCAGGCCCGTCGCCTAAAAAATGCCCCAACTTTAATTCTTGAATTGCTATTGTTAAATTTGCTTTAACTGCAACCCCAAAAACCTTTCCGTTATCCCCGTTAAGTCCACTAGGAATATCACAAGAAACAACGAAAGCGTTAGAATTATTAATTTTTTCTATTGCTTGTTTATATTTACCATCAACTTCTCTATTTAAGCCCGTCCCGAAGATACAGTCAACAATAATATCATACTTTTTATCAAACAACTTAAAAAAGCCGTTGCTAATATTTATAGTTGAAACTGAAAAGCCGTGAATTTTAGATAATTTTTCAGCAACAACCCTGCCATCAGCACCATTGTTGCCCTTACCTATACAAACTAAAACCCTACCACCTTTAAATCTATGGTATATTTCATTTGCAACTGCGCTACCGGCACGCTCAACAAGTTCTTCTTCGGTAATACCCAAAGAATTTATTGTAAAACTATCAGCATTGCGCATTTGTTCAACTGATAATATTCGTTCCATTTAATCTTCCTTAAACATATCGTCTAAAACAGAAGAAATTTCTTCGTAAGAAAAACCTTTTCCACTTAAATAACGGTATGCTTTTGCCTTATTTTCAAGAGTTCTTTCCTTATTTTTTAGGTATTTTTCAGCAATTAACCTTGCATTTTCTTTCTCATTAATCTCAACACCAGAATATGCATCAAAAATATCTTGCTTTTTAACACCTTTCATCATAAGTTTATATACCAGCATTTTTTTGCCGTTATTTTTTGCTTGGCTTTCTATAAAACGCTTTGAATATTCAACGTCATCAATATAATTATACTCTTTTAATTTATCCACGCAATACCAAGCAATTTCTTCTGAATAGCCCTTTCTAACAAGGTAATCTTTAACCTGATATTTTGTTTTTAAGTATTTTGTTATATACTCTGTTGCCTTAATTAGTGCTTGATTTTTCTCACTTTCTAAAATAACGCTAGAAATAAACTTTTCATCAACTTCCATGCCAACTTTTAGCCTGTTTTTCATAGCCGTGTCAGTTGAAATTCCAGCAAAAAACTCGCCGTCTACAAATAGATTACAACGATTTTTATTTTTTGTTTGAACTGTTAATGAAGTTATTTTTGGCATAACAAATTAAAAAGCAGAATATCCACTATCCTTTTCAAAAATTTTTTGCTTCCCGTTAAAAGCATTATTAATATTTTCTAAAACAATATCAACTTTATCTTCCTTAACGGCAAAACTAACTGAAACTAAGTTCTCAAACTCAGTATTTAGTATTTTTATATCTTCACTAGACAAAACTTTCAACAACTTAGAATAGCCATCATACTCAATTGTCGTTGTAAAAGTTTTTGATGCAAGCATATTAACCACTTTTGCAGTTTTTAAACAATCGGTAACCGAACCAGAGTAGGCCCTAGTTAAGCCCCCCGTTCCCAACTTAATTCCACCAAAATACCTTGTGACAACTGCAACCGTTTTATAAAGTTTTTTATTTTTCAAAACTTCAAGCATGGGTAACCCTGCCGTACCTTGTGGCTCGCCGTCATCAGAAAATTTTTGTATTAAGCCTTTATCATCTGCAATATATGCATAGCAATTGTGGTTTGCAAGCGAATGTTTTTTTCTAATACTTTCAATAAAAGCCCTAGCGTCTTCTTCATTATCAACGCATTTCATACTACAAATAAACTTAGAGCGTTCAATTATAATAGTGTTTTCACACTCGCCTTGCAAAGTAAAATAACCTATACTCATTTAATCACAACTTTAATATGAACTTTTTTACCCTTGTGCAAAATAAATTCTTTATTATCTATTGCATTTTGTGGAATTAGACCAAATGGGTCGGTAATCTTTTGGTCGTCTATAGAAACGGCACCACCTTCAATAAGGCGTTTTGCTTCGCCTTTTGATTTTGCTTGGCCAACTGCAACTAAAATGTCTGCAACTTGTGTAATGCCACTAACTTCAGCGGTTGGCATATCTTCTAAATTGCCACCACCAAAGGCTGCACGGGCTTGTTTTTGTGCTTCTAAAGCCTTTTCTTCCCCGTGAACCAACTTTGTCACTTCAAATGCAAGCCTTTCTTTTGCTAAATTCATTCTTTCGTCGTTATATTTAGTCAATTCCTTAATTTCTTCCATATCCATAAAGGTTAGTAGGCGCATACATTCTTCAACGTTAACGTCTTCAACGTTTCTAAAATATTGATAGAAATCATAAACGGAACATTTCTTCCCATCAAGCCATAATGCCCCTTTTTGGGTTTTACCCATTTTCTTGCCTTCACTATTTAATAGTAAAGTACAAGTTAAACAGAAAGCGTCCTTTCTAAGTCGGAGGCCAAGCGGTCTTAGGAAG
>JAZRDW010000041.1:0-2636 GCA_045660505.1 Christensenellaceae bacterium
TTTTTTTGTAGAAAAAAGCAAAACTAGTGTTTTTAATTAAAAGAAAAAGCAAGTTAGTTAAACTTGCTTTTTTGTTTTGTACAACCCATATAAAACAAAACCCAACCAAAATTTGGTTGGGTAATTAACTATTAAACGATATCAACAATCATTTCATAAATCTTGCCTTCGCTATCTAACATTTGGCTCATCTTTTCAAGTGAAGATGGTATGTCTTGATAAAGGGAAGTGTCAAGTTTTAAGTGGGTTAAATTTATTGCCTTATTTGCAATTAAGTTTATGCTTGAAGCCGTATTCCCAACGCAACTACTTATACAATGGATATCTAATTGTTTTTTAATTGCTTGTGCAAAAGGAATAGTTGTGTTTTTATTTGGTGAACCGATAAATGCGATAGGGGTATTAAAGCCTGCTAACGCAAAAACTTTAGGTGCTGAAATATTGCAATCGGCAATATTAACAATACTTTTTGGCATACGGCCACCCGTAATATTAGAAACTTCTTTTTGCCAGTTATCATCTTTACCAAGAACGTAGTAAATACCAGAATCTTTAGCGATTTGCATATTTTCATCATCAGCCGTAATTAGAATAGGAACTGCTTGATAATAAATTAGTAATTGCGCTAAAATGTTGCCAAGGTTATTGCCACCCATAATTGCAACGTAATCACCTTTTTGAATATTTAATTTATCAACAACTGATAGGGCAAGGGAAATGTGTTCAATAAACAAGGCTTCTAAATCAGAAATACATTCTGGCAATAGAAAAAGATTTTCAGGTTCAACGGCAGTAAAATCACTTAAGAAACCATTAAAGTCACAACCTGCAGTTTGCAAATTAGTGCATTTATCATATTTTTTATTTTTGCACATATAGCAAGAATTACATTGCCTAACAGGTTCAATATATACGTGGCTACCTTTTTCTAACCCAAAAAGATTAGTTTTAGATTCGCTAACAACGCCAACCCCGGCACTACCTAAAACAACGGCACCACCTTCGTCTTCGCCCCTATACATTAAAACGTCATCTAAAGTAACAAGCGCTTTTGTGATTTTTACCTTAATAAGAGAATTTTGACCTACTTGTTCAGGTATTTCTTCTTCCTTAAGTTCAAATGGTTTAACTATTTTCCAACCTTTCATAATAGTCCTTAACAATAAAAAATTTTAATCATTATATAACATTAACAAAAATAAATCAACTAAATTGCTTATCTTTGCCGATAATTAAAAGTTTTTAGAAAAAATATCAAAAACCTATTATTTATAGTTGACTAACAAAAGAAAATATAATATAATTACAAAGTAAATCAGTAGAAGAGGTGTGTTATGAAAGAATCTATACATCCAGATTATCACGAAGTAACAGTTGTTTGTGCTTGTGGCGAATCTTTCAAATCAGGTTCAACCAAAAAAGGCGACGTTATAAAAGTAGATATTTGCAGTAAATGTCATCCTTTCTTCACCGGCAAACAAAAGTTAGTTGATACTGGTGGCCGTGTTGATAAATTCAACAAGAGATATGGTAAAGCAAAATAGTGAACTATATTGCTCGGCTTTAAGTGTATAAAAAATACTTAAAGCCGTTTTTTTTATAATAAAGTTTATATAAGCCAAAGAAGGGGGTAAATAACATTTATCCACCTTTTGCGTATAAAAAATTTTATTAAATTCATTATAGAGAAGTTTTAATAATTAAAATGAGTGAAAAAAAAGCTAAATGTGACCAAAAAAATTTAACTTCTATAGGTGGCCAAGCCGTTCTAGAAGGCGTTATGATGCGTGGTGAATCATCAATGGCAACAGCCGTTCGTGATGCTGACGGCATTATTCGTTTAGAAACAAAAAGGCTTAAACCTATTAAAGAGCGTAACTGGTTTTTAAAATTACCCGTTATTCGTGGTGTAGTTAATTTTGTCACGTCAATGATAGGTGGCGTTCAAGTTTTAATGCGTTCGGCTGACGTGTATGGTGAAGGTGAGCCATCTAAGTTTGAAAAGTGGACGGCTGAAAAACTTAAAATTAACGTTATGAGTGTTATTACCTTTTTTTCGTTAATTCTAGGTTTTGCTTTGGCAATCTTTCTTTTTATGTGGTTGCCACAATTTTTGCGTGTTCAACTTGAAAATTTGTTTAATACTCAGTTTGATATTTGGGCAAAAAACTTTATTGAAGGCGGACTTAAACTTTTAGTTTTTATACTGTATATTTTACTATGTAATTTGCTTAAAGACGTGCGTAGAACTTTTATGTATCACGGGGCAGAGCATAAAACTATTTCTTGCTATGAACAAGGCTTAGAATTAACCGTTGAAAATGCTAAAAAGTGTACGCGTGTTCATAATCGTTGTGGAACAACCTTTATGGTGTTCGTTATGGTCATAAGTATTTTAACTTTTGCGCTAGTTGAAAGTTTGTTTGGCTTTGGAATTGAACAAATTTATCGTGTTTTAGTTAAAATTGCCCTTTTACCTATAGTTGCAGGGCTTTCTTATGAACTATTAAAGTTACTAGCAAAAACAGATTTCTTTTTGTTATATCCATTAAAAATACCAGGGCTTTTGTTGCAAAGATTAACTACTTGCGAACCTGATGATGATATGCTTGAAGTTGCAATTACTGCATTTAAGA
>JAZRDW010000042.1:0-1503 GCA_045660505.1 Christensenellaceae bacterium
CCCATTGCAGGATAGTTTTGACTAGCCAAAGCATCCATAAAACATGCTGCAAGACGGCCTAAACCACCATTGCCAAGCCCTGCATCAGGTTCTAAAGTATATAATTCTTCAAGTGAACAATTAAATTCACTCTTTAACGCACTATCAAAACCATCTTGAATAGAAAGGTTATAAGTATTATTTTTTAATGATTGACCAAGCAAGAATTCCATACAAAGGTAATAAACGCGTTTTCCACCTTGTTCACGATATTTTTTGTTAAACGCACTGCGTTTTTCTAACAAAATATCCCTAACGCACATAACAACTGCTTTATAAATTTGTTCTTTGCTTGCTTCTTTTGGTGAAACACCAAAATATTTTGAAAGTTTGCTTTTGATTAAACCAACTGCTTCTTTTTCAGTAATTGTAGACATTTTTACTCCTAAATTGAAAGTTATTTGTTATAAAGTTTCTCATATTCCCCTGCCTGAACTTTCCAAGAAAAATCAGTTGCCATTGCACGATTTTGAACGTCTTTCCAAGCATCTTTATTATAATAAGTTCTAATTGCTTCGTTTATGCTAGAAAGCATATCATAAGCATTGTAATTATGGAAAGTAAAACCATTTCCACTATTCCCGGTATAATTTTTAATACTATCGTTTAAGCCACCTGTTTCACGAACAACAGGCACAGTCCCATAACGGCTTGCAATCATTTGTGAAAGTCCACATGGTTCCATTTTTGATGGCATTAAGAAAATATCTGCACCAGAATAAATTTTTCTAGACAAATCTTGATTAAAAGCAATAACGCAAGCACACTTCCCGCTATAACAATGGGCAATATGCGTAAAGTAATTCTCATAACCTATTTCGCCTTTGCCTAAAATTACCACCTGAACGTCTTTAGATAATAAACTATCAATAGTTTCCTTAACCAAATCTAGTCCCTTATGTGAAACAAGGCGTGAAATAATTGCTATAATAGGCACGTCTTCCCTAACAGGTAGTGAAAGCATTTTTTGAAGTTCTGCTTTGCAAACTGCTTTACCACTTAAATCATTTATAGAATAGTTCTTGAACAAAAATTTATCCGTTTCAGGGTTATAATAATCAATATCAATTCCGTTTAGTATGCCGTGAAGTTTATGCTGATTTCTAATTATAATATTTTCTAAGCCGTGTGCGAAAAACGAATATTTAATTTCTTCTGCATAAGTTGGGCTAACGGTAGAAACAATATCGGTCATTTCAATAGCACCTTTCATAAGGTTAACTTGCCAGTCAAATTCAACAAAATTCTTTATTGTTGCTGGGAAACCAAACAAATCATCAAAAGTTCCCATATCAAACTTGCCTTGATATTCAATATTATGGATAGTGAAAACTGTTTTAACTCTATTAAACTTTTCATCACCATAATACATACCTTTAAGGTAAATTATTGACGCTGCAGTTTGCCAGTCGTTGCAGTTTAATATATCAGGGTAAATATTTAGGCTAGCAATAGTATCTAAAG
>JAZRDW010000043.1:0-7383 GCA_045660505.1 Christensenellaceae bacterium
ATGGTTATAAGCATTTTAACTTTTGCATGTTTTGAAGCGTTAGTGGGCAAAGAAGTCGAAAAACTGTTTAGGGTTTTAATGAAACTTGCACTTTTGCCGATTGTTGCTGGGCTTTCATACGAACTGCTTAAAGGGCTTGCTAAAACAGATTGTTTTATATTTTATCCATTAAAATTGCCTGGGCTTTTACTTCAGCGTATAACTACACGTGAGCCTGATGAAAAAATGCTTGAAGTAGCGATAATTGCATTTAAGAAAGTGCTTGAAATGGATGCTGACCCAACTATCCCTGAACAAGAGTTTACTATTCCATTAAAAAGGAAAGACTTACTTGAAAAGGTTAAAAATAAACTTAGTGAAAACGGCATTGAAGAAAGCGCTGAATCTGAGTGGATTTTATCTTTAACTTTAGGTATTAAAAGAAGTGAACTTAATGATGAAACGCTTGTTTCTGCTATGATGGTTGACAAAATTAATGAAATTGTTTTAGAACGCATTAGTGGTAAACCACTATGGTATTGTTTAGGGGACACCGATTTTTATGGTTATACCATAAAAGTTGATGAAAGGGTTTTAATACCTAGACCTGAAACAGAATTGCTTGTTGAAAAAGCGTTAAAAGATATTAATAGTGAAAGTTTAGTTTTAGATTTGTGCACGGGTAGTGGCGCAATAGCAATAGCCGTTAATAAAAAGAGCAATGCTTTAGTTTGTGCTGTTGACATTAGTGACGGGGCGTTAGAACTTGCTAAAGAAAACGCTGAACTTAACAATGTTAATATAGAGTTTATTAAGAGTGATTTGTTTGAGAATTTAAGTGGAAAGAAGTTTAACCTTATAATTTCAAATCCACCGTATATAAAGAGTGAAGATATTAAAAATCTTCAAACTGAAGTAAAGAATTTTGAACCACTTTTAGCATTAGATGGTGGTGAAGACGGCTTTGATTTTTACCGTAAAATAGCCGAACAGGCAAAAGATTATTTATTGCCAAACGGCGTGTTAATTTTAGAATGTGGTATAGGTCAAGCGCAACAAATTAAAGATATGTTAAAAGACTTTTCTTTAGTAGAAATTATTAAAGATTACGAAAATATAGAAAGGATAGTTAGGGCGGTAGTTTAATGTTTAAAAAACTAGATAAAATGCTTGAAAGATTTGATAAACTTAACGAATTAGTGTCTGATAGTGAAGTTATATCAAGAATAGATGAGTGGCGTGCATATACTAAAGAACTTGCAGATATTACCGAAACGGTTGAAAAATATACCGAATATAAAAAGGTTGTTTCTGAAGAGCAAGAAATTAAAGACATGTTGCCATTAGAAACCGATAGTGAAATGAAGGCTCTTTTGGAAGAAGAACTTTACGTTTGTAAGGATAAGATTAATAAAATTTCAGAAGAGTTAAGAATTTTGTTATTACCAAAAGACCCTAATGACGACAAGAACGTTATTATAGAAATTCGTGGTGGCGCTGGCGGTGAAGAAGCAAGTTTATTCGCTTATGAACTTTATAAGATGTATAATAAATATGCCGAAAAAAATCGTTGGAAAACAGAAGATATTGAAGTTGCAATGACCGAACTTGGTGGTCTTAAAGAAGCAATTTTTTCTATATCAGGTAAGGCTTGCTATAGAAAATTAAAATTTGAAAGTGGCGTTCACAGGGTTCAACGCGTACCAGAAACCGAATCACAAGGCAGGGTGCATACTTCAACTGCAACGGTTGCAGTATTGCCAGAAGTAGAAGACGTTGAAGTTCACATTGATGAAAAAGATTTAAGGGTTGATACTCTCCGTTCTTCAGGGGCAGGTGGTCAACACGTTAATAAAACCGAATCTTGCATAAGGCTTACACATATTCCAACAGGTATCGTTGTTTTGTGCCAGGATGAACGTTCACAAACTAAAAATAGAGAAAAAGCAATGCGCGTTCTTAAGAGTAGGCTATATGACTTCTATCAATCTCAATACGAGAAAGAATATTCTGAAAACAGAAGAAGTCAAGTTGGCACGGGTGACCGTTCAGAACGTATAAGAACTTATAATTTCCCACAAGGAAGGGTTACTGACCATAGAATAGGGTTAACACTTCACTCAATTGATAACTTTATGCTTGGGGATATTGAAGAAATGGTAGAAGCACTTGCAATTCACGATAGGGAATTGAAGTTAAGTGCGGGATTTGATGAAGATTAAAATTTAGGAGTACTAATTATGAGTATATCAAAAAAAGTAAAAGAAATAGCACCATCATTAACACTAGAAATTACAGCAAAAGCAAAGAAAATGAAGGCTGAAGGTGTTTCAATTATCGGGTTTGGCGCAGGTGAACCAGATTTTAATACACCAGATTTTATCATTGATTCTGCAAAAAAAGCACTAGATATTGGCTTTACAAAATATACCCCTGCCGCAGGTATGGTTGAATTAAAAAATGCTATTTGCAATAAGTTTTTACAAGATAATAACTTAAAATATGAACCTAACCAAATAGTTATTTCTAGTGGTGCAAAGAGTTCGCTTTACCACGCAATTTGCGCTGTTGTTGATGAAGGTGATGAAGTTATTTTACCTTCACCATACTGGCTTACATACCCAGAACTTATTAAGTTAGCAGGGGGCAAGTGTGTATTTGTTGAAGCAACTAAAGAAAATAACTATAAAATGACAGCATCTCAATTTGCTAACGCAGTAACTTCTAAAACTAAGTGCTTAATTCTTAATACACCTAACAACCCAACAGGCGCTGTTTATTCTGAAGAAGAAATTAAGCAAATTGCTAAAATTTGTGAAGAAAATAACATTTACGTTATTTCTGATGAAATTTATGAAAAGTTAGTTTACGCTGGCGAAAAACATTATTCTATCGCCCAATATAGCGATAAGATGAAGGAATTAACTATCGTTGTAAACGGCATGTCAAAAACCTATGCTATGACTGGTTGGAGAATAGGTTATTTAGCAGCGCCACTTGCAATTGCAAAGGCTATTTCTAGTATGCAAAGCCATACTACAAGTAATGCTTGTTCAATATCTCAATACGCTTCAGTTACTGCTTTAACAGATGAAAAAGGTGCAGAATTCGTTTCTTATATGCAAAAGGTTTTTGATGAAAGAAGAATTCTTATGGTTAATATGCTTAATGAAATTAAAGGCATTAAGGCAATTGAACCAAAGGGTGCTTTTTACGTATTCGTTAACGTTGGTGGCTTGTTTGGTAAAAAGTTTAATGGTGAAGTTATTGACGGCTCACTTAAGTTTGCTGATTTAGCGCTTAAAAAAGGCATAGCATTAATCCCAGGCGTTGCGTTTGGTAGTGATGACTGCATTAGACTTTCATACGCTATCTCAACTGAAGATATTATTGAAGGTATTAATAGGCTAAAATCTTTCGTTGAAGAATTAGTATAATATCATTTAGAATTTTCTTTGTTGTAATTTTTTAAAAAAATTAATAAATTTTTAAAAACCTATTGAAATTTATTAAAAAGTGTTATACAATAATAGTGATAAATGAATTTATCAGGAGGAAAATTCGCAATGAAAATTATTTATGGCCCAAAAGGCACTGGCAAGACAAAGGCAATTATTGATTTCGCTAATCAAGCGATGGACCAAGCGAAAGGACATGTTATTTTTATCACTGATACCAAAAGGTATACTCACGATATAAAATATCCTATCAGATTTTTAGACGTTACAAGTTTTGGTGTTAAATCTGCTGATAGTTTAAATGGTTTTTTGAAAGGTATTGTTGCTGCTAATGGTGACAATGAATATATATTCGTAGATGGTGTTGCAAGAATTGCAAACAAGGATTTAGTTGAGTTAGAAGATATTTTTAATTCAATAGAAACACTAGAAAAAGATTTTGGCGTAAAATTCGTGTTAACGTGCAGTAGTGCAAAGGAAGATTTACCTAACTTTATATTAAAGTACGTTGAATAACTTGATTTTTATACATAAAATAGTGTAAAATAGTAATCGGAGTATTTTCCGATTACTATTTTTAATTTTAAAGGTGAAGTTATGAAGTTTATTAGCACCAGAGGTAAGGACCAAGTTGATTGTGCAGCGCAAGCAATAGCCAAAGGGCTTGCTGGTGACGGTGGGCTTTTTGTTCCACTTACTTTTCCACAAGTTTCTAATGAAGAATTAACAAGTATGCTTGATATGGATTATGCTGAAAGGGCAACCCTTGTTTTGCATAAGTATTTAGAAGAATATGATTATCAAGAATTGCTTTGTGCTTGTAAGTCTGCTTATGATAAATTTGAAGATGGCGACCCAGCACCTATAGTTAAGTTAGATGATGCAACTTTTATTATGGAATTGTTCCACGGCCCAACGTTAGCATTTAAGGACGTTGCTTTAACACTTTTACCATATTTAATGAGAAAGGGCTGTGATATTAGCGGTATCAAAGATGAAATTTTAATTTTAACTGCAACTAGTGGTGATACAGGCAAGGCTGCTTTAGAAGGCTTTAAGGATGCTAATGGTATCAAGGTTATGGTATTCTTCCCAAGTGATGGTGTAAGCGCAATGCAAAAAATGCAAATGTGCACTCAAGAAGGGGATAACGTTAAGGTTGTTGCCGTTAACGGAAATTTTGATGATTGCCAAACTGCAGTTAAAAACGTTTTTTCTGATAAAGATTCTAATAAAAAATTAAAGGAACATGGCGTTGTTTTATCAAGTGCAAACTCAATGAACTTTGGGCGTTTAGCACCACAAATTTCTTATTATTTCTCTGCTTATTGTGATTTAGTTAATAGTGAAGAAATTAAGTTTGGTGATAAAATTAACTTTGTTGTTCCAACGGGTAATTTTGGTAATATTCTTGCAGGCTACTATGCTAAACAAATGGGTTTACCTATTAATAAGTTGGTTTGTGCATCAAACGATAATAACGTTTTAACAGAATTCTTTACCGAAGGCACTTACGATATTAATAGGGAATTTTATAAAACAATTTCACCATCAATGGATATAATTATTTCTAGCAATCTAGAAAGGCTTTTATTTGAATTAGCAAATAGAGATAGTGAAAAGGTTGCTAAAATGATGGCGGACTTAAAAACTTGTGGTCAATATAAGATTTTGGATAGCGAAAAGGCTATTTTAGATAAGGAATTTTTTGCTGACTATTCTGATGAAGAAGACTGCAAACAAACCATTTTAGAAGTGTTTGAAGAATACGGCTATCTATTAGATACGCATACGGCTGTTGCAATGAGTGTTAAAGATGCATACGTTTTAGCAACTAAGGATGAAAGTGCAGTTGTCGTTTTATCAACGGCAAGCCCATATAAGTTCACCGTAGACGTTCTTAAGGCTATTGACGGCAAAGCACCTTTAGACGCGTTTAAGGCTTCAGAAAAATTATATGAACTTTCTGCAACGCCTATTCCACAACAAATAACTGATTTGAAAACAAAAACTATTCGTTTTAATGAAGTTATTGATAAAAAAGAAATTTTTGACACAGTTTTCTCTTTTGTAAAAGAGTAATTCAATTTTATTTTAAGTAAGGTAAATTATAATGGAAGAAAAGAAGATTTTATTTAGTGCAATTCAGCCTAGTGGGATTTTAACTATCGGTAATTATTTAGGTGCATTGCGTAATTTTAAAAAATTACAAGATGATTATTTAAGTATTTTTTCGCTTGCAGACTTGCACACTTTAACCGTTAAACAAGACCCTGCAGTTTTAAGAAAAAATATTTATGAACTTGCTGCAACTTATTTGGCATGTGGCATTGACCCTGAAAAGTCAATTCTATTTGCTCAATCACACGTTTCAGCGCATACAGAACTTGCTTGGGTATTAAATACCATTTGCTATCCGGGTGAATTGTCAAGAATGACGCAATTTAAGGATAAAAGCCTTAAACACGAAGATAATATTAATATGGGGCTTATGGATTACCCTGTGTTAATGTCTGCTGATATTTTGCTTTACCAAACGGAATTAGTGCCTATCGGGGCAGACCAAAAGCAACACTTAGAACTTGCTAGGGATTTGGCTATTAGGTTTAATAATCGTTTTGGTGAAACTTTTAAGGTTCCAGAAGGGTATATGAGTAAGTCAACTGCTAGAATAATGAGTTTAAGTGAACCTGAAAGAAAAATGAGTAAATCAGATGCAAACTTAAACGCATTTATTTCTATGGATGATGACCCTGATACTATTATTAGGAAGTTTAAGCGTGCCGTTACTGATAGTGATAATAAAATTATTGCATCTCCAGAAAAACCTGGCATAACAAACTTATTGTCAATTTATTGTGCGTTCACAGATAAGACTTTAGAACAAGCAGAAAGTGAATTTGAAGGTAAAGGTTATGGCGACTTTAAGATTGCAGTTGGTCAAGCCGTTGCTGATAAAATTGAACCTATCCGTCAAGAAAAGAATAGACTATTAACTGATAAAGCATATATTGATGAAGTTCTTAAAAACGGTGCTGAAAGGGCTGAAAGAATTGCTTATAAAACGATTAATAAAGTTTACAAAAAAGTTGGTTTGGTATTGAGAAAAAGAGGATAAAAAATGTTTGGATATATTAAATCCGATTTTCCTAATCTTTACGTAAAAGACGTTAGGCTTTACAAGGCAATGTATTGTGGTTTATGTAAGGGAATAGGCAAGGTTTGTGGAACAAATGGTAGATTTAGTTTAAGTTATGATTTAGCATTTCTATCTATTCTAGTTCACAATTTAACTAATGAAGACGTTAATATTGAAGATGAAAATTGCGTTATTCACCCTATTGCTAAAAGACCTATTGCAAAAGTTGATATAATAACTGAAAAAATTGCATCATTAAACGTGATTTTGGCCTACTATAAATTATGTGATGACGTTTTAGATAGTGGCAAGGGTAGGGTTAAGCGTTCATTATTAAGTGCATCATATAAGCGTGCCAAAAAAAATCAACCTAAACTAGATGCAATTGTTTGCAATATGTATAAAAAACTAGTTGAGTATGAAAAGACTAATGGGGATAGCGTTGATATTTCTGCCGACCCGTTTGGCGAAATGATGCAAGAAATTCTAACTGAACTTTTAGGTGAATATTCTACTGAAGAAACTTCTAGGTTAGCATATTGTTTAGGTAAATGGATTTATTTAATTGATGCCTTAGATGATTTTGATAAGGATAAGAAAAAAGGTAATTTTAACGTGTTTATTAATGCTTATAATGATGCGTTAACAAAGCAAGAATTAATTGATAAGCACGGGGTTGATATTTTAGTTATATTTGGCTCATTACTAGATGAAGTTGCTTTTCTTTCAACAAAATTACAATATAAATTTAATCACCATTTAATTAATAACGTTTTGCTTGGTGCCTTAAAAAACCAAACAAAAATA
>JAZRDW010000044.1:0-2343 GCA_045660505.1 Christensenellaceae bacterium
GATTACCATTTATAAGACTACCAATTTGTTGTTCTTTAATTACACTCATTTTTCTTCTCCTTTAATAAGTTTTTGCAAACAAGTTCAAGTGATTTAGGCAAAATTTTCCATTCTGCTTGTTCCATAACTCTTTTTTGCAAAGTTTTAGGCGTATCTTTTTCTTTAATTTCAACCGCCTTTTGCATAATAATTTTTCCGCCGTCTGGAATTTCGTTAACAAAGTGAACGGTTGCGCCCGTCACCTTAACACCGTATTCTAACGCCTTTTCGTGAACTTTTAAGCCATAAAAACCTGCGCCACAAAAACTTGGTATTAATGATGGGTGAACGTTAATAATTCTTTCAGGGTATCTATCTGTAAAGTCTTTTGAAAGAATACACATAAACCCTGCTAAAACTATAACTTCAGCATTGCAACTATCAAGTTCTTTTAATAGCGCGCTTTCAAATTCTGCTTGTGGAACGCCCTTTTTAACAACAACTGCAGTTGGTATTTCATTATCTTTGGCACGCTCTAAAGCGTAAGCAGTAGGGTTAGAAGAAATAACTTTAACAATTTTGCCACTTTCTAACTTACCTTCGCTAGCAAAATCAATAATCGCTTGAAGATTTGTTCCACCACCGGAAACTAAAACTGCTATATTAATACTCTTTTTCATTAATAGTGTCCTTTATCGCAAGTGAAGAAGATTAAACAATTTCAATCTTATTGTCTGACTTAACGATTTCGCCCATAATGTAAGCATTTTCGCCATTAGAACGAAGAATTGCAATAGCCTTATCAGCATCTTCTTTTGCAACAACAACGCTCATACCAACACCCATGTTAAAGGTATTGAACATATCTCTTTCACTAATATTGCCTGTTTTAGCAATCAAATCAAAGATAGGTAAAATTTTAACAGCCTTTTTATCAATTCTAGCACCAAAGCCATCTGGGATACTTCTTGGGATGTTTTCATAGAAACCACCGCCGGTAATGTGTGAAATAGCCCTAACTTTAACCTTTTCAACAAGTGCTAAAATAGGTTTAACGTAAATCTTAGTTGGGGTAAGCAATGCTTCGCCAAGGCTTAAACCACCTAATTCTTCCATAGGTTTTTTAATATCGGCATTTTCGATATCAAACACCTTTCTAACTAGTGAAAAACCGTTACTATGTACACCGGTTGATGGAATAGCAATAACAACGTCCCCTTCTTTCATCTTCTTGTTGTTTAAGATTTTCTTTTTATCAACAACGCCCACAGCAAAACCTGCTAAGTCGTATTCATCTACAGGGTAAAAACCTGGCATTTCAGCAGTTTCGCCACCGATTAAGGCACAACCTGCTTGAACGCAACCTTCAGCAACGCCTTCTACTATTGATGCTACCCTTTCAGGCACGTTTTTGCCAACTGCAATATAATCAAGGAAGAATAATGGTTTTGCACCACAGCAAATAACGTCGTTAACGCACATAGCAACGCAGTCAATACCAACGCTATTGTGCTTATCCATTAAAAATGCAAGTTTTAATTTTGTACCAACGCCGTCAGTACCACTTACTAGAACAGGGTTTTTAACCTTGCCTAATTCAAAAAGTCCACCGAAACCACCTATATCAGAGCAAACGCCCTTTGTCATAGTCCTTTTAATGTGGTCTTTCATTAATTCAACAGCCTTGTACCCAGCGGTAATATCTACCCCTGCTTGTTTATAACTTTCGCTAAAACTCTTTTCCATAATAATTCTCCTTAAATCTTAATGTCTTTTAGTGTGTTGTTCTATATTAATTTTCGTTTCGTATTTTGCTTTTTGTTCTGGCTTTGGAATTTCAGTTGGATAATTACTATCAAAGCAAGCATAACAGAAACTATTTTTGCCACCACAAGTAGCAATGTTTTTCAAATCGTTTAAATCTAAATAACCAAGGCTATCAACCCCAACTATTTGGCGAATTTCTTCTAAAGAGTGGTTGTTTGCAATAAGCACGTCCTTACTCTTAATATCCGTTCCGTAATAGCAAGGATATAAATACGGTGGTGAAGATACCATAAAGTGAACTTCGGTTGCACCTGCCTCACGAAGAAGTTTAACAACCCTGCCACTAGTTGTACCCCTTACTATTGAGTCATCAACCATAACCACCCTTTTGCCCTTAACTACTGATGCAATAGGGTTAAGTTTTTTTCTAACTTGGTCTTCCCTATCTTTTTGGTCTGGGAAGATAAAGGTTCTACCTATGTATTTATTTTTTAGGAACCCTAATTCAAAAGGGATACCTGATTCTTTTGCATAACCGATAGCCGCATCATTACCAGAATCGGGAACGCTTATTACTACGTCTGCTTTAACAGGGTA
>JAZRDW010000045.1:0-17339 GCA_045660505.1 Christensenellaceae bacterium
GATAGGTGATTTACCTTCACCACCACCGTGTGGGTGATCACATGGCTTCATTACAACACCACGAACTGAAGGACGAATACCTAAGTGCCTTGTGTTACCAGCCTTACCTATTCTGATGATTTCGTGTTCTAAATTACCAACTTGACCGATAGTAGCCTTGCATGCTGCAAGAATATATCTCATTTCGCCACTTGGCATCTTAATTGTCACGTACTTTTCATCTCTAGCCATGATTTGTGCGCTCATACCTGCTGCTCTAGCAATTTGACCGCCTTTACCTGGTTGCATTTCAATGTTATGAACCATTGTACCAACAGGGATATCCTTAAGTGCAAGTGCGTTACCTGCTTTGATATCTGCTGTAGGGCCACTCATAACTGTATCACCAACTTTTAAGCCTACTGGAGCAAGGATATATGCCTTTGCGCCATCAGCATAGTACAAGAGAGCGATATTAGCGCTACGGTTTGGATCGTATTCAATGCTCTTAACTTTAGCAGGAATACCATCCTTCATTCTCTTGAAATCGATTATACGATATTTTCTTCTGTTACCGCCACCGATATGACGAACCGTGATTTTACCTTGAGCATTTCTACCACCGGTTTTTCTTTGGTCTTCAATAAGTGACTTTTCAGGTTTTTTAGCCGTAATTTCATCATAAGCACTAACTGTCATGAAACGACGTGCTGATGAAGTCGGTTTATATCTTTTAATAGCCATTTCTATTGTTCCTCCTGATTAGATTAAGACAATGAATCAAAGAACTCTATAGTCTTACTGTCTTTTTTAAGTTGAACGATGGCTTTTTTATAATCTGGGGTATAACCTTCATATTTGCCTTGTCTTTTCAACTTACCGCTAACGATTGCTGTGTTTACTTTTTCAACTTGAACGCCGAAAATTTCTTCAATAGCGAGTTTGATTTGTGTTTTGTTTGCATCTTTTGCTACAACAAAACTGTATTTCTTATCTTGAATACCCGCATAACTTTTTTCAGAAAGAAGGGGTTTAATTATTACGTTATGTGCTGCCATTATTTTCCGTAAACCTCCTGAATTTGTTGAACGGCTTCTTTGGAAATAACAATTTTTGCATTTTTAACAACGTCATAAGTGTTGAGTTGAACTGCTGAAACTGTTGAAATTGCTTTGATGTTTGCACTTGCTCTTAAAACTGCTTCATCACTATTGTCCATAACTAAAAGCACGCTTTTGTTTAATTGGAAAGCCTTTAAGAAGTTTGCCATTTCTTTTGTCTTTGCTTCTGCAACAGCGATTTGGTCAACGAAAATAACTTCGTCGTCTCTAATCTTTTGAGAGAGAGCAGATAAAAGTGCAACTACTTTTGCTTTTCCGTTCATTTTTTTACTAAAATCTCTAGACTTAGGTGCGAACACTAGGCCACCCTTAATCCATTGTGGGCTTCTGATAGAACCTTGTCTTGCCCTACCTGTACCCTTTTGTCTCCAAGGTTTTGCACCACCACCACGAACTTCGCTACGGGTTAATGTGCTTTTTGTACCTTGTCTTTCATTTGAAAGCCTTTGTACTACCGCTTGATGAATTACTGCTTCATTGTATTCGGTGTTAAACAAAGCGTCGGCTAATTCAAGTGTACCTACTTCTTTTGCTTTCATATCATACAATTTAACACTTGGCATAATCTTTCTCCTTACGCTTTAACGCTGTTTCTCAAAGTTACAATGCCTTTTACAGCACCAGGAACAGCACCTTTAACTAAGATTGCATTCCTTTCTTTGTCGACTTTAACGATTTCAAGGTTCAATATTGTAACGTTTTCATTACCCCATTGACCTGACATTTTCTTGCCTTTGAAAACTCTTGATGGATTACTGATAGCACCCATAGAACCAACTTCTCTGTGTACAGGGCCTACACCGTGAGTTTCTTTCAATCTGTGATGATTCCATCTTTTGATAACACCCGTAAATCCGTGACCTTTTGATACACCAGATACGTCAATCTTATCGCCTGCTTGGAACACGTCACAAGTAATAACTTGTCCAACTGTCATTTGTTCAGCATTGTCAAGTTTGAATTCTTTCAAAACTTTTTGTGCTGGAACACCAATTTTCTTAAACAAACCTGCTTGTGGTTTATTTAATGCCTTTTCATCAACTTGGTCAAAACCGAGTTTAACTGATGAATAGCCGTCTCTTTCCAAAGTTTTCACTTGAACTACTGGGCATGGACCTGCCTCAATAACTGTTACTGGAATAACTTTGCCGTCTGCAGAGAACAATTGAGTCATACCCAACTTTCTGCCAATGATTGCTTTATTCATAGATAAAGTTCACCTCCATATAATATATAATGTTTATTGATTACAATTTGATTTTAATATCTACACCTGCTGGCAAATGGATACTATCTAATAGTTTTACATTTGGTGAATAGATATCAATAAGTCTTTTGTGTGTCCTAATTTCGAATTGTTCACGTGAATCTTTGTATTTGTGTGGTGAACGAAGAATTGTTACGATTTCCTTTTCTGTAGGAAGTGGAATAGGACCACTAATCTTTGCGACTGACTTCTTCATTGTTTCAACAATCTTTGATGTTGCTTGGTCAAGCATTTCTACGTCATAAGACATAAGTTTAATTCTGATTTTTTGACTTGCCATTTTTGTTTCTCCTTATTTTTTACCTAACTTTTTTCTTTGCTGTAAACTCTTCCGTGTGTGTCAATTCCGATTAATAAAAAAATCATTCGCCGATACTTAATACTTTTTAAGTCGCTGCGAATGACTTTACTAATTCTATTGAAGTTAGTCGCAGAGGTCAACGCCCCCACACTTGTCAACGGAAATTATCTATCGTTTGGCACGATTTTAAGTAACTTCCCGTATCAACCCAGATTACACAGCCTACATATTATATAACATCAAATCAATAATGTCAACTAATTTTACTGTGTTTTTTAATTTTTTTTATTTATTTTTTTCAATAAAATTTTGCTGTTTTTTCTTAATAAATTACTTACGATTTAAGCAATTTCTTTTTTTACTATCGTAGGGGTTGCACCGTTTAGCACAACGTTTTCATCTACAATAACTTTTTCAATTTCAGGGCTAGATGGCAAATCATACATAGTATCTATCATCAAGTTTTCAAAAATAGTTCTAAGTCCCCTTGCCCCCGTTTTTAATTCAATGGCTTTTTTAGCAACTGCTTTAATTGCGCCGTCAGTAATTTCTAATTCAACGTTATCTAAGCCGATTAATCTTTCATATTGTTTAACCAAAGCGTTCTTTGGTTTAGTCATAATATTAACTAATGCGCTTTCATCTAAAGCGTGTAAGCCAACGGTAATAGGTATTCTGCCAACAAATTCTGGTATTAAACCGTATTTAATAAGGTCTTGTGGTTGAATATCACGGATAATATCGCTAGTTTTATCAATTTGCTTTTCATTATTACCGATAAAGCCTAAAGCATTAGTTCCCTTTCTCTTTGTGATAATTTCTTCCAAGCCAACAAATGCACCCCCACAAATAAACAATATATTAGTGGTGTTAATTTTTAAGCATTCTTGTTGTGGGTGCTTTCTTCCCCCTTGTGGTGGAACGTTAGCAACCGTGCCTTCAATAATCTTTAATAAGGCTTGTTGCACGCCTTCACCAGAAACGTCACGAGTGATAGAAACGTTTTCGCCCTTTCTAGCAATTTTATCAATTTCATCAATATAGATAATCCCACGTTCTGCCTTTTCAATATCAAACTCAGCGTTTTGGATTAATTTAAGCAAAATATTTTCAACGTCTTCCCCAACATAGCCGGCTTCAGTTAAAGTTGTAGCATCTGCAACGGCAAAAGGCACGTCAAGAATTTTTGCAAGCGTTCTAGCAAGCAAAGTTTTACCACTACCTGTTGGCCCAAGAACCAAAATATTGCTTTTATCAAGTTCCACGTCAGAAGATTTATCTTTTACCGAATTAATGCGTTTATAGTGATTATAAACGGCAACTGATAAAACTTTTTTCGCTTGGTCTTGACCGATAATATATTCGTCTAATTTGGCTTTGATTTCAATAGGCTTAAGAAGTTCAACCTTTTCTTCCGGTTGGTCTTTAACTTGGTCTTCCGTCATAACGGCGTGGCAAACTTCAATACATTCATCACAAATATAAATTCCGTTAGGGCCTGCAATTAAACGCTTTGTTAGTTCTTTTGGTTTACCACAAAAAGAACAGAATAATTGTTCGTTATTGTTTTCTTTCATAATTCTCCGATTATTATTATGGACGCTTTTCGATTACCGCATCAATAAGTCCATATTCTTTAGCATCTTGCGCTGATAAATAATTATCTCTATCAGTGTCTTTTTCAAGTTGTTCGTAAGGCTTTTCACAATTCAATGCTAAAATTGTGTTTAAACGATGTTTTGTTTTAATAATATGGTCTGCTTGAATTTTAATATCACTTGCTTGACCTTGTGCACCACCTAAAGGTTGGTGAATCATAATTTCGCTATTAGGTAAGGCATATCTTTTACCCTTTGTACCACTTGATAAAAGGAAAGCACCCATACTTGCTGCTAAGCCGATACAAATAGTTGTAACGTCACACTTAATATAGTTCATAGTATCGTAAATAGCCATACCAGCAGTTACGCTACCACCCGGGCTATTAATATAAATGCAAATATCCTTGTTAGGGTCTTTATTTTCCAAATAGATAAGTTGGGCAACAACAGCGTCTGCAACAGCATCATTAATTTCGCCTGTTAAGAAAATAATTCTATCTTCTAAAAGCCTTGAATAAATATCATAACTTCTTTCGCCCTTGCCGGTATTATCAATAACGTAAGGTACAACGGTGTTTTTTATTTCCATATTACTTCTCCGTTTAATTTATTAGTTTGCAAAACCGCAGATGGCATTATTTCCGCCTGCGGTGTTGCTTAAATGTAAAAAACTTATTTATTTTTTGTTAAATCTAAAAAATATTTTTTGTTTTAGATTATTTAACGATTTCAACTTCGTTATTAGCCTTTAAGAAATCAAAGAACTTCTTAATAATAATTTCGTTCTTAATGTAGTCAAGTTGCCTTGCGTTCATATTCTTTTTGATATCAGGAACAGGCTTGTCTTGATTTTTAGCCATTTCAGCAACTCTTGCTTCAACGTCTTCATCAGTTGCAGAAATTTCTTCCCTTTCAATAATGCCTTCAATAACTAATTGTGATTTAACAAGAGAAGTTGCTTGTTCGGTATAACCCTTTCTAAAGTCATCCATACTCTTGTTCATATATTTTAAGTAGTCTTCTAACTTTAAGCCTTGGTAAGAAAGTCTATATTCCATTTCTTGAACCATACGGTCAATTTGGTTTTCAATAAGAGCATCTGGAATTTCAACGTCAGAAGTTTCACTAATCTTCTTAACCATTTCATCTTCTAATTCCCTTTCAGCCCTATCAGCATTTTGTTTTTCTAAACGAGCCTTTGTTTCAGCCTTATATGCTTCAACACTTTCACAACCAACTGCATCTTTAATGAATTCATCATTAAGTTCTGGAAGTTCTTTCTTCTTAATTTCGTGAAGTTTAATTGCAAATACTGCATCTTTACCCTTAAGTTCTTCTGCATGGTATTCTTCTGGGAACTTAACGTTAATATCTCTTTCTTCACCGATATTCATACCGATAACTTGTTCTTCAAAACCAGGGATAAAGGTTTTGCTACCGATAACTAGAGTTTGTTTTTCTGCTGTACCACCAGCGAACTTAACCCCGTCAACACTACCAGAGTAATCAATAACAACTGAATCACCATCTTCAACAGCCCTATCAGTTACTTCAACCATACGAGAGTTGCGTTCTTGTAAACGAGATAATTCATCAGCAATATCTTCATCTTTTACATTATACTCATTCTTACCAAACTTTATACCTTTATATGCGCCAAATACAACTTCTGGTTTAACAGGAACGATTGCAACCATAGTGATGCCTTTTTCACTAATTTTCTTAATATCTAATTCTGGTGCGCCAACAGCGTAAATTGATGGTTCTTTATCCAAAACTTCAGAATAATATTTTGGGAATGCTTGGTTGATTGCTTCTTCATAGAATACGCCAACACCATAAGCAGTTTCTAGAACTTTTTTAGGAACTTTACCCTTTCTGAAACCAGGCATTGAATATCTGCCCTTAGTCTTGTCATACGCTAAATCAATTGCTGATTGCCATTCTTTTGCCGTTAAATCAATTGTGATTTTTACTGTGCTTTTTTCGGCTTTTTCAAAAGTATACTTCATAATGAACTCCTAATACTATATTACATTATATATTTATAATTTTATGCTTTACTAATTTTAGCATAACAACGAACAAAACGCAACACTTTTTATACCGTTTTATTCGTTTTTTAAAAATTCCGTATGTTTTTTAGGTGATACCACCATGGATTTATAATTATCATAGGTGCAGAAACCTAGTTTAGACTTTGGTGGCTTTTTAACGTTTTTCCTTAAAGTATAAACAACTTCAGTTTTTCCACCATCTCTCCCCCTAGAATAATAGGCGCAAATTTCACACGCAATAGCCAAAACCTTATCTGGAATTTCCCTACCACCACTTTCAATAATTAGGTGTGATGAATGATAGTCTTTTGCGTGCAACCAAGTATCCGTTTGTGGTGAACTAAAAGTTAATTTATCATTTTCAGCATTGTTTCTGCCAGCCTTAATAATAAAACCATCAACTAGATATTCCCTATAAAAAACACTCTCTTCTTTTTTCTTTTTAGCCGTGGTTTGTTTTTCCACTATTAACCCTGCTTTTTCTAGTTCTATCTTGATTAAATCTAAATCAAAAATGTTTTCTGCTAAAGCAATTTCATCACTAACGGAATTAAAATAATCAAGTTCTTTTTGGGCTTGCTCTTTTTGTGGTTTTAAGGCATCTAAAGTGCGTTTTTGTTTATTGTATTTCTTAAAATAATTTTCAGCGTTTTTAGAAATTGAAAGCCTTTCATCTAGTAAAATTTCAATCTTACTACCATCATAATAATTGTCTAAAACGCAAACCTTTTCCCCATCTTTTAAGCGATAAATATTTGCTAAGATAAGTTCGCCTTTTAAGCGATTTTCTTCGGCAGAAAGCGCATCATTTTCCCTTGAAGAAATTGAAACAATTTTCTTTTTTGCTTTCTTTATAGCACTATTAATTATCCCGTTTAACCTTTCAAATTTACTCTTAAAAATTTTTAAATTATCTTTCTTTTCAAAGTAATAATCTTCTGCTTCAAAAAGGTAATCAAATTCTATAATTTCACCTGTTGAATTATAAGGATAAACGCACACGTCTTTAACTAAATTATCTTCAACAATTACACAGGGTTTTTTTGTGGTATTATATAGATAACCATTGATAAAATTAAATAGTTCGGTTGCAAAATTTTCACTTAAATTTCGGTTAAATTTTGAAAGAAATTTTTCTTCAATTTCTTTAGCGGTAGACGTTGCAATTCCTTGAATATTTTTGCAAATAACTTCGGCAATATTATCATTATTTATATTAGCAAAAATATTAATTAAATCTTTATCATTTGGCAGTTTTTTATCATTAACAGGTGGGTAAACGTATTCCTTGCCAACGATAAGTGGCCTAACCCCGTTATCAAACATATTTATACCACGGTTGCCACCTAAAATCTTGCCGTTTTCAGTTAAAATTATATTACTATATCTGCCCATTAATTCTATATAAAGCGTCTTTTTAACCGCATCAAAAAATTCCCCGCAAGATAAAAAATCTATTTTAACAATACGGTCAAAACCCACAAGTTCAACCCCTAAAATTGTTGCTGATAATAGGTGCTTACGCATAAGCATACAAAAATTTGGGGCTGTTAAAGGACTATCTTTTTCTTGATTGCAAATTGATATTCTTGGTGAAGATGGATTAACGTTTATAAGCATTTTTTTTGTGCATTTTTTGCTAGTATAAACGGTAAGCATTATCTCATCATTAGACGGCTGAATAATTCTATTAACCTTTCCGTTAGAGAAAACTTCATTAAATTCAGCGCACAAATATTTTAAGGTAAAAGCGTCTTGTGGCATTAGTTCCCCCTAGTGGCAAAAGTTTTGCCATTTAAATATGAAAGCAAAGTGTTTTCTTCAAAATTAAGTTGAATTGACACAGCAGTTAATTGTTGGGTTTTATAATTAGACTTTTCATTAAAAGCAAAATCGCCATACTTTCCGTCCCCAACAATAGGGTGCCCTATATGTGATAAGTGGGCGCGTATTTGGTGGGTTTTACCCGTAAAAAGTTCAACTTCTAAAAGTGAAGTTTTGCCATTATCAAAAGTTTTTATCACCTTATACCCCGTTTTAATTTGAACGCTATTTTCAACCTTTTTATCATAAATACTTACGTGTGAATTTATGCTATCCTTAACTAAATATGCAGTTAAAATATCTTGTTTTTTATTAGGAACACCTAAAACTAAAGCGTGATATTTTTTTATAAACGTGCGTTTCTTAAAACCATCTAATAGTAATTTTTCACTTTCTTTGTTTAAGGCAAAAACCATAATTCCATCAGTATTTCTATCTAGCCTATGAATAAATTTTGCACTATTATATTTTAATAAAATATCTTCATAAACCATTTCTGAAGAATAGCCACTTCTCTTATAGACAACCAAAATATTTTGGTCTTCAAAAACAATATCATATTTTAAAATAGGCGTTAAAACAAGATATATTTCAACCTTATCCCCTACATTTAAAAGAACATCTTCCGTAACCCTTTTACCATTAACTTTAATATCTTTTTTTCTAAGTGCCTTATTAAAAGCAGAAAAAGAAAGGTCTGGAATATGATATAAAGCAAGTTTACTCAACTTACGATTTTTGTCTGCTATAAAACTTTTCATTTATAAATATTACCTATAAAATAAAAATTAAGGCTTCCAAAAATTTGCGAAGCCTTAAATTAAATTACTATTTTTATATTCAATTAGTCAACTTCGGTTTCATCCTTTGGTTTAATGCAAAGTAATACGATAATACCGATTAAGCAAAGCGTTCCAACTGAGAAGAACACAACTGTCCAAATATTATCCCTTAGCCAGTAGTTTGGAACTTCAACAACCTTTGGGCTAGACGTGATATTAACAATTGAGTATGCACTATCAGTTCTTGTTGTGTATTCAGAAACAGCCGTACATTCAATCATATATGAACCAGCCTTAGTTGATGTAAAGGTTAATTCACCATCATAGTTAATTGATTTAACTGAACTATAGGTATTGCCATAATCATCAGAATAATCTTCTTTAGTTACGCTAGATGCTTTAGGAATAATAATCCAACCTTCATCTTCTTTAGTTGCGTTTGCTTTTGGGTTATATTTAAGAACGTACGTTGTTTTGCAACCTTCGGCTTCAATCTTGAAAGCAGGTGCTTTATATTTAACGCCGATATAACCAACGCCACTAACTTCATCTAAAGTTTCAATATTTATGGTTGCGTTATCTTGAATATTAAAATTAAAAATTAAATCTTTATAATCGCCATAGATAACCAAATTTGCGTCATCTTTATCAAACTTAAAGAAAGCGTCTTCATCCATTTCGTTGCCTGCTTCATCTTTGAAAACAACTAATACAATATAGTTATCAGACTTAGCAATAACGAAAGTTGAATTGTTGTTTAAGGTTTGTTTATCACTACCCGTATTATAATAAACTAATTCATAATCAAGGTTGATAAATGGTGAATATTCATCATAAACTAAATCACGTAAAGATGGAAGTGTAATTTCAGTACCTAATGCAATGCTTTGTGTAACCTTTTGACCATCAACTTCAACTTCGTTAGTAACAAGTGCTTCAATTGCCTTGTTGTATAAGTTAATAGTATCAACGTCACTAGTTAAATAAATAGGTGCATCTTTATCAGTATTTCTATCAATAACTTTAACTGAATAAGTTTCTAATAAATCTTTATCTTTGCCAACTACTACGTTGAAAGAAGATAAAGTACTATCATCAACCTTTCTAAATGCTATTTTCTTAGGTACGTCTTCATTAGAAATCCATAAATCATCTTGACCTTCTGGGTTAGCAATATAAACGTTTTTAGTGTTATAACTACCTAAAACTGAATATGCATTCATAGAAAAGGTTTTTTCTGCATTTTGAACCATAACAAGTTGGTCGTAATTACCACTAACGCTATCTTTAATAAAGATATTGTTTTTAGTGTTATCACCCAAAGTAATTCTTGGCAATGCTACTTTAACAAACTTGTTTTCACTAATAGCAAATTCTTGCTTAAATGCGCCACTTGTATCACTAGCCTTTTGGTCAACACTTAAAAGGGTAATTTTTTGTGTTTCATCAGCATCTTGCTTAACTTCAAGTAATTTGATTGAAATTTTAGCAGTAGTTTTATCAACCCTTTCAACGTCATCAAAAACAGCAACTTCAGCGCCGTTAACTTCAACCTTAAGGTTTTTAGAATTAGCAATTTCGCTAACAACTAAATTAACGCTTGTGTTAGATGCCGTATCAATTTCAACTGACTTAGTACTCTTCCTATCAATATTACCCTTGCTATCAAGAATAATTTTACCATCAGCATCAAGCATACCGATTGCTGAATAGCATTCAGTTTCAAAAGAAACTGCCACTTTACTTACGCCATCAGAAACGGTAAAGTTAAGTGCTAAATCATCAATAACTACATCATTTCTAAAAGAAAAATTTGCATCTTTTTTAAGTGATGCAACTAAATTAGTTTCATCTAAAGAAATTTCACAATTAGAACTAGACACAAAGTAACTTGTTGCCTTTAAGGTTGTATCTGCTTTTGCGCTACCTGTTGAAAGTGTGCAGAAAGCCAACACCATTGACAATAAAAATAAGGTTATTAAAACCAAAATATTATGGGATTTAGACATTTTCATATAAGCCCATTACTCCTTATGACTCACTATATCTATCATATTTTACACAAAAAAAGCAAGTTTGTCAAACCACTTTTATATATTTTTTACTTATTTTTAAATATTTATAATTAAATGCCCTTTTAAACGAAAATTTCTATGATTTTTATATAAAATTTTTTTTCTTTTATACGAAAATGATTATCAAACTTTAAGGCTAAAATCATATACTAACAATAGCATATTTTACGGCGGATTTACTAATGATTTATTATATTTTAACTACGGCTTTTATTGTTAGCATTGATTCTCTTATATGCGGTCTTTCACTTTCACTAAATACTAAGAAAAAAAGCCCTATAATTTTAACCATTGCCCTAACCGTTTTTATAATGTGTTTAGCCACAAATTACCTAACTTTTTTCTTTAAGGATAAACTTAATGAAAACACCGCTTGCATAGGCGGAATAGTTTTAATTTGTGTGGGGTTGTTTAACCTTTTTAAAAAGAACAACATCAAATTAAACTCAATCAGTTCAATAAAAACTTGTTTGATAACAGGGTTTGCAGTTGGGCTTGACGGCGCTTTTGCAAACCTATCACTTGCGTTAATGGGGTTAAACTATTTTTACGTTCCCCTAATTATTGCCTTTATGCACGGAATTATGATTTGGCTTGGAACTTTAATAAGCCAAACAAAAGGGCTTAAAAATCTTGCAAAAATCGGGTTTGTGCCACCTTTAATTTTAATACTACTAGGGGCATATAAACTACTCGGTTTATTTATATAAAAGCGGTGGATAAAATCCACCGCTTTAACTTTATATACTTGGTTTAATTATTTTAATTGACCTATCCGTATCAAACAAATTCCAAGGTGAATTATCTTTTGGTGGTTGAACACGGAAAACAAGCCTTTCCTTGCTTACAGGGTGAGTAAATGAAAGGTAATATGCCCAAAGTGCTAAATAGCCTTTTTTAGCCTTTTCACCACCATAACGCATATCGCCGTAAACAGGTGTGCCTATTGCGTTCATTTGAACACGGATTTGATGGCTTCTGCCTGTATGTAGTCTAATATCAGCCAAAGATAAACCTGACTTTTTATCTAAAACTTCATATTCAAGTTGGGCAAACTTTGCGCCTGCAACTGATGGTGGACAAACGTATACCATATTGTTAACGGCATTTTTCTTCATATAGTGTGTAAGTATAGTTTTTTCTTCTTTAGGTTCACCAACTAAAACGGCATAATACCTTTTTTCAAAGTCGCCTTCACGCATTTGTTCAGAAAGTCTTGACGCAGCCTTAGAACTTTTAGCAAAAACCATTACCCCACCGGTTGGTCTATCCAAACGGTGAACTAACCCCAAATATACGTTGCCTTGCTTATTGTAAGTAGTGCGAATATACTCTTTAATAATAGAAAGCATATCTTCATCTTTACTTTCATCTTCGCAAGACGGAATATTTTGTGGTTTTAACACAACTATAATATGATTGTCTTCGTGTAAAATAATCAAATCTTCCATAACTATTTACCATTTATCCATATACCGCTATTTCCACACGGCAAGATAACTCCTTCTTGTTGGGTTTTAAGACCTACTTCATACGCTTCAATATTTCCACCCCTGCCGTTAGCAACGGTTAATTGAAGAATATTTTTTAACACTTGTGGTTGAAGCCCTGTTGTATAACTATTAATTAAAACGAACAACGGATTATCACTTAAAACTTGCTGACACAAACTTACAAAAGAATAAAGTTCATTTTCAAGTTTCCACATTTCACCATTAGGGCCACGTCCGTAACTAGGTGGGTCCATAATAATAGCATCATACTTTTTGCCACGGCGAATTTCCCTTTCAACAAACTTTTTGCAGTCGTCAATAATATACCTAACTCTTCCATCTGGGACGTTAGATAGTCTAACGTTTTCGCCTGCACGTTCTACCATACCTTTAGCAGCGTCAACGTGGCAAACTTTAGCACCTGCTTTTGCACAAGAAACCGTTGCACCACCCGTATACGCAAACAAGTTTAGAACGTTAATTTCACGGTTAGCATTTTTAATTAAGTCAGTCATCAAATCCCAGTTAACGGCTTGTTCAGGGAAAAGCCCTGTGTGTTTAAAGCCCATAGGTTTAATCTTAAACTTTAAGTCTTTATAAGAAATGGTCCACTCATCTGGCATTTTACCTTTGATAAGCCATTTTCCGCCACCCGTTTCGCTACGAACATATTTTGCTGAAAGCCCTTTATAAGCGTTCATATCAATATTCGGTTTCCAAATAACTTGTGGGTCTGGGCGAAGTAATACAACGTTTTTCCAGCGTTCTAACTTATACCCGTCCCCAGTAGCAATAACCGAATAATCTTGCCAGTCAGCCGTTCTCATTATTTATTAACCTTATTAATGATAATTGTGCAAACTGCGCCGTTAATATCAAGTTCTTTCTTAAATCCGTCAATATCGCCCATTGCAATGCTATCTGCAAGAACAACACTCTTAATAGAATCACTATTTTCTAATGAAGCTTTAATGCCGTCATCACTAGTTAAATAGTTAATTGTAATTCTATCAACAACTTCAAAGCCGGCTTCTTTACGCATTGATTGAATTTTTGAAATCAATTCCCTAGAAACACCTTCAGCCTTTAATTCTTCAGTAATGTTAGTATCCATAACTACCGTGATACCCATATCGCTTGATGCAATAAAGCCTTCAACACTGTTAGAAGAAATTAATAGGTCATCCATAGCAAATTCAAAGGTATCCCCTTCAAATTCAGCCTTATAAACTTCACCAGCCTTAACGGTTGCAACTATTGAATTTGCATCACAAACTTCAAAGAATTTTCTAATCTTTCCAAGTTTTGCACCGTATTTAGGGCCTAAAGTTTTAAGTTGTGGTTTAATTGAATATTTAACGAACTTGCTTGCGTCTTTTAAGTATTCAACTTCTTTAATATTTAATTCATCTTTTGCAATTTCTAAAAGACCTTCAGTAATAACTGTTTTTCTTTCAGAGCAAACGAAAATCTTTTGTAGTGGTTGGCGGTTTTTAATGTTAGCAGTATTTCTGCAAGACCTACCTAAAACAACTATATCTAATACGTTTTGCATACCTTCTTCAAGACTTTCGTCAATTAAACTTTCATCAACTTCAGGGAACTTGCAAAGATGAACTGATATAGGCGCATCTTTATAGAAGTTTGGAACAAGGTTTTGATAGATTGATTCAGCCATAAATGGTGTAAATGGTGCTGATAATTTCGCCATTGTCACAAGCACGGTATAAAGGGTTGTGTAAGCGGCAATCTTATCATCATCCATATCGTGTCCCCAATAGCGTTCCCTACCACGGCGAACGTACCAGTTAGATAAGTCGTCAGTAAAACTTTGCATTGCCCTTGCACTATCAAAAATATTGTAAGAGTTAAGACCATTATCAACAGTTTTGATTAGCGTGTTTAATTTAGACAACACCCATTTATCCATAAGTGTAAGTTTACAATCGCTTAACTTATAATCAGCAGGGTTGTATTTATCAATTTCAGCATAGAGAACAAAGAACGCATAAGTGTTCCAAAGTGTTCCCATAAACTTCCTTTGTGCTTCAGAAACGGCTTCTTCATAGAACCTTGATGGCAACCATGGTGCTGAACCTGTGTAGAAATACCATCTAACGGCATCTGCGCCTTGCTTATCCAAAATGGTCCAAGGGTCAACAACGTTGCCTTTATGCTTACTCATTTTAATTCCGTTCTTATCGTTAACGTGACCTAAAACTATGCAGTTCTTAAATGGTGCTTTGTTAAATAATAAGGTTGAAATTGCAATCAAAGTATAGAACCAACCACGGGTTTGGTCAATTGCTTCACTAATGAAGTCTGCTGGGAAATGACTTTCAAAAAGTTCCTTATTTTCAAATGGATAGTGATATTGTGCAAATGGCATTGAACCAGAGTCAAACCAGCAGTCAATAACTTCTTTTTCACGAACGAAAGTTCCACCGCATTCGCAATCAAACTTGCAATCATCAATATATGGGCGGTGAAGTTCAATGTCACCTGTAATTCCACATTTTTCTTTCAACTCATTCTTACTGCCGATAACGTGGATTTTACCACACTTATTACATACCCAAACAGGTAGTGGTGTTCCCCAATATCTTTCCCTAGATAAGCCCCAGTCAATAACGTTTTCTAGGAAGTTGCCCATTCTACCATTCTTAATGGTTTCTGGCATCCAGTTAATTGAGTTGTTTGCTTCTAAAAGCCTATCTTTAACGGCTGTCATTTTAATAAACCAACTTGCCCTTGCATAGTAGAGAAGTGGTGTATCACAACGCCAGCAGAAAGGATAACTATGTTCAAAAGGAAGTTCCTTAAATAGTAGTCCGTTTTCTTTTAACATTTTGATAACAATTTTATCAGCGTCTTTAACGAACTTGCCTGCTAAAACGCCTGTGCAGTCAAGCATATTTCCCCTATCGTCAACAAGTTTAACGAAAGGTAAATTATATTTTCTACCTACGTTAGCGTCATCTTCACCAAATGCAGGTGCAATGTGAACGATACCACTACCGTCAGTTAAAGTAACGTATTCATCACAAACTACGTAGTATGCCTTTTCTTTGAAAGAACCTATTGCATAATCAAATAGTGGGATATATTCTGTGCGTTCGTATTCAATACCCTTTTTAACGCTTACAACTTGGTAATTTTCAAATAGTTTTGGCGCTAAAGCCTCTGCCAAAATATAGGTTAAGCCGTCTTCTGCAACGATTTCAACGTAGTCTTCTTTTGGGTTAACGCAAAGTGCTACGTTAGATGGTAATGTCCAAGGGGTTGTTGTCCACGCTAAGAAGTATGCGTTTTCCCTATCCTTAATCTTAAAGCGAACGAAAACTGAAACGTCCTTAACGTCTTTATAACCTTGTGCCACTTCGTGAGATGATAAAGCTGTTCCACACCTTGGGCAGTAAGGAACAATTTTATGACCCTTATATAATAAGCCTTGTTCAGCAATATTTTTAATTGCCCACCAAACTGATTCAATATAGTTATCATCATAAGTAACGTATGGGTTTTCCATATCAGCCCAGTAGCCAACACGGTCACTCATCTTTTCCCATTCGCCCTTATATTTCCAAACACTTTCTTTACATTTCTTTATAAAAGGTTCAATACCATATTTTTCAATTTCTTGCTTGCCATCAATACCTAAAAGTTTTTCAACTTCAAGTTCAACAGGAAGGCCGTGTGTATCCCAACCAGCCTTTCTTAAACAATGGTCACCCTTCATAACGTGATAACGTGGAATAATATCTTTAATAACACGCGTTAAAATATGCCCGATATGTGGCTTGCCGTTTGCTGTTGGTGGCCCGTCGTAAAAAGTAAATTCACGGCTACCTTCGTTAGCATTCATATTTTGCTCAAAAATTTTGTTTTCCTTCCAAAATGCAAGCACTTCCTTTTCTCTATCAAGAAAGTTTAATGTGGTGTCAACTTTTTTATACATAATGCCCTTCTCCCGAATTATTACGAAATATGTTTAATTTAAAAATATATCTAATAAATTATAACTATATTAAGTTAATTTGTAAAGTTAATTTTATTGAATTTAAAAAATTAACATAAAAAATACTTGCTTTTACCTGCTTTTTAGGTTAGAATATTATTACCGTGCTATGCGGGGAGTTAGCGATGCCCTGTTATCCGCAATTCGCTTAGCGGAGCAGAATGCTATTTTAGGCTTGTACTGTGGAAGGCTGCGCTTGAAAAGGGATGTTGATTTTAAGGTCTTATGCAACAAGTCCCCGTGAACCGTGTCAGAGTAGGAATACAGCAGCACTAAGCGGACCGATTTGTGTGATATAAGGTTGCTTTGAAGGAGTTACCTGTCACTTTAACGCTTCGGTAGTATCTGTCAACAATAGATGCACGGTTTTTTTGTCAAAAAAACCCATCCTTTTAGGATGGGTTTTCTTCTTTATTTTTTTATCTTTTTTTAGGTTTATTTTTCTTCTTTTTTAATGTCTATTCCTAATTCTTTTCCTTCATACATATAGTCTTTCCACTTAAAGTTTTTATAAAAATTAACGTGGTATCTATGCATCTCTTCAACTAGCAAATAGAACTTCCAAACTGTTTGATTTTTTGGAAAAATATCATAGTATTCGTTATCCAAATAGAAGTTAAAATAACTCATATCAACTTCGGTTATAAGTGTGTAAAGTTGCTTATATCCAGCGTGGAATTCAAAAGGTTTTCCGTTCTTTGTGCCTTTATAATGTAAGCCAAAATGGTCTATCCAAATTTTACCTTCACCCACTATAAAACTTGTTGCAGTTTTACCTTTTATAAGTTTATATTCATCTAAACAACCTATTTTACAATCAT
>JAZRDW010000046.1:0-6544 GCA_045660505.1 Christensenellaceae bacterium
TGCATTAATATACGCACGGATACATGCGCCGACAATATCGGTTGAAACACCATTGCCAGGATACAACTTTCCGTTAGCGCGCAAACGAATAATTGATGAACCTACTGCACCTCTACCTTTTGTAACTGCGTGAACTTGGAAATCATCAAGTTCATAGTGGTGGCCGATAACTTGTTCAATAGCGTGGAAAGCAGCGTCAATGGGACCGTCCCCAGTAGAAACACCGGTAAATCTTTCGCCGTTCTTTTCTAAAGTAATATTAGCAGTTGCAGAAATAATGTTACTGCTATTTACAACGTAGTTAATTAAGTGATATGTTGATGGAACTTGCATTGCGGTGCTTGCAATAATTGCTTCAAGTTCTTTTGTATCAATAACTTCTTTTTTAGAAACGAACTTTTTAACTTCTTCAAAAACCTTACCTAAATCTTCATCAGAAAGTTCATAGCCCATTTGCTTAATAGTTTCAGCAATGCTTGCCATTGATGCAGAACTATTGATTGATTGCAACACTTCGCCTTGCTTATTATCTTCGCTGATATCAATAATGCCATTAATAATATCTGAAATTGCCTTAACAGTAGTTGCATCAACATTGATATTCATACCAAGGTCAAAGTTCCTTGCCTTAAAAATATCTGACAAGGTTGCCATATTCACAAAATTGCCGATAACAGAAGTTTTAACACCATCAGCCCCAGCAAGAATAGATTCTAATGCACAAGATTCGCCTAAAGCGAGTGCGTTTGATGGTTGAACAGAAACGCAAATATCAAACTTAGCCTTAATTTCTTCAACAAGAGCCTTATATTCGCTTGGGAATGCACCGCCAGCAGTATCACAAATAGTAACGAATTTTGCACCGTTATTTTTAGCAACTTCAATTGCAGAAAACAAGAAGTTCTTATTAGCCCTAAACGCATCAAGGGCAACAAATTCAACACAATTATTACTTGCTGATGCTAAAGATACAAGTTTAGCAATTTTATCAAGCATAGCACTGTCTTTTAAGTGATAAAAATATTCCATTAGCGTTGTAGAAACAGGCATAATAATTTGCAAGCAAGATTTATTAGCATATTTTGCACATTCAATTGCATTTGCAACGCCATCTTCACAATCGCCAACAGGAATTTTAACGATAGCATTTTTTACGTTTGATGCAATTGTACGATAAATTACCGCATTTTCTTTAGAATTTTTTAGTAGTGGCAATTCAATAGCGTCAACTTTTGCTAAATCTAGTTTTTCAGCAATAGAAAGTTGTTCACGGAAAGTTAAGGTTAAGCCTTGTTCTTGAATAGCCTTTAGCGTGATGTCTGATACGATAATCTTCTTCATAATTGTATTCTCCTATAAAATAAACTAAAAATCCCCGACTAAATAGTCAGGGACGATTTTGCACCGTGGTACCACCCAAATTATTGCAAAAAATTTGCAATCACTTGTTTGCTTTTAACGGAGCAAACCGTAAACGACTACCTTCGCTTCACTTTACGATTGTTAGAATTACCGAACATAAAATATGTTTACTTATATTATTATATAATATAAATGGCAACTTGTCAAATAAATAAGTTAAATTTTAATGGTCTAAAACGGGCTTAATAAAAAAAAATCCCTGACTAACTAGTCAGGGACGACTTTTGCCGTGTTACCACCCAAATTATTGCAATAAAAAAATGCAATCACTCATTTATCTTTAACGGAACAACCCGAAAACAATTACTAAAATTCGCCGTTTCCACTCCAGAATGAGTAACACAAATCTTTGTATTGACTTACACCAACCGCCAACTCTCTAAAACTAAATAAAATGTGTCTATTTCCTTCACAGTGTTTTATTAAATTTTATATTTTGATATTAACACCAGAAATTTACTTTGTCAAGTAAAAAACTAGCAATTTTATAATTTTAATAATTTTTTTATGTTTTCACTAAAAATAAGGTTTCTTTGCTTGTCAGTTAGGTCAATTTTATTAAATCTTTCTAGTTCTTTTTTAGCGTTCCACATAGGATAGTCGGTTGCAAAAAAGAACCTTTCAACCCCTAATAAATCAATTAATTCTTTTGCCTTTTTAGAACTAATAAACGCCAAAGAAGAACAAGTGTCAAAATAAACGTTATTTAGGCCTTTATATAAGTGTGCATCATCCCAACACCTATAACCACCAAAATGCGCCCCTATAAAATCAACTTCGGGGTATTTTTTTGCCATATTAACTAATCTTTGTGGTTTAGAATATTCATACCTATTATCCCCTGTATGAAACAAAATAGGAAAGTTTTTACCTGCATATTTATAAAACTTTTGGGCATTATCCCCATCAATATAAAACTTTTGAAAGTCTGGGTGAAGTTTAATCCCCTTAAACCCGTTTGATTTTGCCCATTTAATTTCGTTTTCAACTTCTTCATCAGTTAAATCTTGATGAAGTGTCATAAACCCTATAAACTCAGGGTGCTTATCCATTTCGTTTTTAATAAATTCATTGATAGAACGAACTTGGTGCGCTGTTGTTGCAACAGAGTGAACCAAAAATCTAGTTATCCCTGCACTAGAACCTTCTTCTACTAATTTTTCAGCAGTTCCTTCGGAATTTTCCATTTCAATATCATAGAATTCCCCTATAGCAACCGTTGCTTTTTTAGCAATTTTTTGTGGGTAAATATGTGCGTGTGAGTCAATAATTTCCATTTTAATTACCTTTTATTTAACTTTATTTTGTAAACTTTCTTGTTGTAAAATTACTTTTTCTTTATTTGCTATCGTTAATATAAAATGTATTCCGATTACTAGTAAAACCAATACAAAAGAATACACCGCTAAGGTTAAGTATAATATCTGCTATTAACTAGTCTATAATGTATCTACTTAAATACTGCAAATCTAACTTCCATTCATCAATTTGGTTGCGCCTTTGATGGTCTATATTAGCCTTGTTTAATTGTTCCTTAAACTCAGCATAAGTGCAATCATTAACCTTTATAAAGTGGTTTTCATACCTTTCAACATTATCAAATTTTAAGGTGGTAAATCCAAAGTGAATAACCCTATGACAATCTGGGCAAATCGCCTTAATATCACTTAATTTTTGAACGCAAGTTTCTTCATCATATTCCCATTGTTCGTGTGTTTCAAGGCGTGTTGACTTTCTGCCACAAATCATACACTTTCCGTTTGCCCTTTTCCTTGCATCTTTTTTAATATAATCCCATTGCGCTTTAGATAAAATTGAACGCAAATTTGAATACCAGCAACTATCAGGAACACGTTCAAAATTAAGTTTATATTCTTTTTCACTCATTTCCTTTAACCCTACTTTGGTGGCAAACTAAATATAAAATTTGGTAATCGTTTGAAAGTTTTTCAATTAAATCTAGCGCCAAAATAATTTTATTTTCATCTAGGTTATAGAAAGGGTCATCAAGAATAATAAACGGTTTTTCACCAGTAAACAACACGTCAACTAGGGCAAAACGCTTGCAAATATCAATTAAATTTTGGTAGCCCTTACTATAATAATCTTTAACCTTTTGTTCACCATATTCTTCAATGGTGACGTTAAAATCTATATCAATATTAACTTTTCTATTTGCACCGTCAATATAGTTAAAATATTTTGTTAAACTATTTTGAAGTGGCATTTTATATTTAATTTTTAACTTTTCATCAGCAAGTTTTAAGAACTTAATCGTTTGCTTAATAATACTTAAATGTTCTTCGGCTTCTTTTTGTTTAAGTATTAGTTCTTCCTTTTGGCTTTCTAAATCACATAGCGTATTAAAAGAATCTTCATAATAGCGCAAATCTGAACGCTTAACTTCTGTTTCCCTTGAGAGAATAGAATATTCTTCTTGCCCTTTTTTAAGTTGAATTTTTAATAAATCTAAATTTTCAACTTTTTCTAAACCTATATTTTCAAACTCTTTTATATCAATATTTTTTAGATCCAAATTAACAGCACTTAAATCTTTTTCAATATCGCCTTTCTTTTCAATAACTTTTTGGATGGTTAATAGTGCTGAACGCCTATCTAAAGAAGTATCAAATTTAAATTTTGATAAATAACTATCAATTTCAGTTAAAATTTGCGTTTTTTGGTTTGTTAATTCAACTAGTTCGTTTTGCTTAATAGATAAAATTTCATCAAAAGAGTTAGTTTTATTTGAATTTGATTTTGGCAAAACAAACGGAACTATTATTGATGCACCTGCTAAAACCAAAAATATTATAGGCAACAAATTAAAGCCGTTAGTTAAAGATAATATTAAACAAATTATGCCAAAAATAGCGCCAAGCGAAAGACCTAAAACCTTAAACCCTTTAGAACTATCTTTTTGTGGTTTTTCAGTATTTTGGCTAAAGCGTAAAATATCTTTATTAATATTTTCAATATTTGCATCAATAGTAATTAACTTTTGATTTTGATTTTCAAAATATTCAATTTGATTTTTATCAACTATACTTCCGTTCAAAATCTCATTCGCAGAAGATAAAATACTTTCAAGTTCTTGCTTTTTGATAAGATTTTTATCATATTGCTCTTTTTTAATAGCAATAGCCTCTAGCCTACTTGCCTTAACAATCTCATCAGATAAAAGGGTGTTTTGCTTTTCTAAAGCAGTTAATTTGGTTGTATTTAATGCAATAACTTGTTTTAATTTAGTAATTGTATCTAAATCGTTTTCTATTTTCTTAATTTCACTTTCAAGTTCAAAAATACGTCTTTTTGTTTCAGGTATAATACCCCTATCACCCGTTCTTGAATATGATTTTGCCTTATCTTCAAGTTTAGCAATTGCTTTATCATAAGAAAAAGAATCTTGCATCTCAACAACTGAATTAAATTTATCAGTTATACTAGTATTAGACTTAATTTGAAAATCTTTTTGTGAAAAATAAGTGGTTGATAAAAAACCATCTTCATCAATTTCAAAAATTCTTTTACCTAAATTATCTAAATTAGTAAACTCTTTTCCAGTTTTTTCATCAAAAAGCCTAACTGTATCTTCTGATTCTTTTTGACCAAAAAACCTTTCTAGCCTAAACTCTTTATCCTTCCAAGTAAAGCAAACGTATCCCCCGAATTTTTGGGTTGAATTCCAAGGCCTAAACCTAGTTCTTTCATTATCAGCAACGTTTCTTTTTGAATCATTAAGTCCGTAAAACATTGCCTTAATAAATGTGGCTAAGGTGCTTTTGCCCCAGCCGTTATCTTGCTTAATAACGTTTAGTTTTTCATTAAAATCATAAGAAAAATCGTTTAACTTCCCAAAAGAAGAAATATAACACCTAACTAACTTCATTATAAGTCTTCCCCCTTTAACGCATTAAGCCCACAAGTTAAAATCTTGCTTTTAATTTCACTTGAAAGTTCACTTTCCCAAACGGCGCGAACGAACTCCCCACGAACGGTTTTATCAAGTTCATAATCACTATCTTTGATTAAAATTTCCGTTTTATCATAAACTTTAGCAAAAAAGAAATGCTCGTTTAATTCATTTGATAAAGAAAGTTCATCAATGATAAAATCTGCTGAACGCTCACCCTTAAGAATAACTTTTATAAGTGAAGAACTTGGAATATTTTGTTTTAGATAAGAAACAATTTCATTTTTGCAAACAAAAAAGTCAGGTTTATCTTCAACAATATATTCAAAATTATATAAACTTCTTTTTGCAAACGGTATAAACTTATAATCAGCCTTATTCACTTCAACTTCAATTTCAACAAAACCTTTATCGCCTGTTTCATCAAACCCACGGCCTTCTAAACAGCCAGAGTAAGCATATTTACCGCGCAAATCAAGTTGGTTAATAACAAATTCGTGAATATGCCCTAAAGCTAAATAGTCTATATTTTTATCTTTTAATCTTGGTAGACTTATTGTTTCAGCCTTATCTTGGCTTTTATAACCAACAATTTGCCCGTGCATTGCAACGATATTAAAGTCATTTGCATCAAGTGATAAATTATCATAAACGGTGCTAGTATTAAAAGAGGTAAACACTATGCCTGAAATTACAACATTTTCATATCTAAAACTTGACCATGCGTCATTAAAAATTTTAAGGTTGTTTGGCAAATTATCAACACTAGAAATAAAATTTTCTTCATCATGATTACCACTTAGATATAAAAAATCTACGCTTGGGCAGTTTGAGATTGCGTGCATCACCTTTTCACGCGTTTTAATGGTTACTTTTGCAGTATCAAACATATCACCAGATATAATAACTGCCCTAACGCCGTTATCTAACGCATATTTACAAAGCCTTTCAAAAGTGTGAACAACTTCTTCACGGCGTATTTTTGCCTTTTCAGAAGACAATTTATCCATTTTTGAATCTAAATGTAGGTCTGCACAATGAATAAACTTCATATTCCCCCCAGGTTAAATATATTAATATATTTATTATACAAAAAACACATAAAAAAGTAAAGTATTTAAAAGAATAACTCCAAAGATTTTTCTCTGGAGTTATATTTAATTTACGCAACTTTAAATTCTATATTTTCGCTATCTAGTTTTTGTTCTT
>JAZRDW010000047.1:0-5540 GCA_045660505.1 Christensenellaceae bacterium
TAATAAAACCTAACATATGCTCACCAAGATTATTATTTGCTTTTTTAATTATTTTATGCTAAACAATAAAAAAGTGTGATAAATACTGATAATTTAATAAATTATGCGTGACATAATTATAGATTAAAACGCTAGTTAATAGTTAATCATTTGGGTAAAAAGTTGAAAGTTTTTATTCTTGATGCTATTAGAGAAAAAGTGACAATATATTCACCTTTACTTTTGGTTATTTCAACTTCAATATTATTAGAGAAATCAAAATAATCTTTTAATAATTTAGTCAAATCATTTATAAGTAAATCGTTAAACCCATTACCTACTGAAAGCCTATCGTTTTCAATTACACTTTGTAATCTTAATAGTTCGTTTTGATTATTTTTCTTCATATACTCTTTTTTATACTTCTCCTTATACTTCCAAAAAAACCTGAATACTTACCTAAGGTATCAAAAATTTTTCGTGAATTTTTATGTATATTATTTGCTAAAATTTTATATGCCTTAAAAGAATCGCTTCTTTTAGGCAAACTATACCCACTAGACAAAAACACAATATCTTCTTCAGGCAAAACACCTAAAAGATTTGTTTTTAATAAACGCTGAATATCTTGTGGATACATCATCTTTTCACTTAAAATTAAATCACCCCTAACCCTATTTATAACAACTTCAACAGAGTTTAATTGATAACTTTTTAGAACGGATAAAACCTTATCTGCATCTCTTAAACTAGTTAGGTTTGGCGTTGCAACAATTATTGCTTCATCAACACAAGATACTGCCCGGTGAAAACCCAAATCAATTCCTGCAGGTGCATCAATTAAAATATAATCAAAAATCAAATCTAACTTTTCTATAATTAATTTTATATTTTGCCCAGATATAGAAGATGAATTGTCGTTCCCAGATGCTAACACAAACAAATTCTTCCATTTATCAGTTTGAATTAGCGCTTGCTTTAATCTACACCTACCTTCAAAAACGTCAATTAAATCAAAATTAACTTTACTTTCAACACCCAAAACAACGTCTAAATTATTAAGCCCAAAGTCAGCATCAATAAGTATAACCCTTGCACCTAATTCGGCAAGCGATATACCAAGGTTAACGGTAACGGTTGTTTTACCTACCCCACCTTTGCCTGATGCTATAACAATTTTCCTTGCCATTTTCCACCTCGCTAAAATATTTTAAAATAAAAAAAACCACGCCTTTTGAAATTAAATATCAAAAAGCGTGTTTTTTTGTCACACAAACTAATTTAAACTACACAGGTAAAGAAATCTTCTTTAATAGGTCCTTATCCCCGATAGCAATGCCACCGCCAAGTGCAACTGCCATATCGCAATTAGGTGAAATATTAATTTTCATATCAAAGACATCTTTATAATATTTTTCTAAGCCATATATTTGACCACCTAAGCCAGAAACATAAATACCTGCATGACGAATTTCTGCAGAAACTTCAGGTGGTAATTTTTTCAAAACAATCGTTGCTATTTCAGCAATTTTATCAAAATACAATCTTGTTGCTTCAAAAATATCTTTTGCTTTAATTGACAATGCTTTAGGTGCGCCCGTAACGGTATCACGGCCGTTAACAACCATAGATAGAGCATCAAATTTATCCAAACTAGAAATTTCTTTCTTAATTTTTTCAGCAGTAAGTAAACCAACTTGAAGATTATATTTTTCAGCAAGATAATCAATAATATCCGTACTAATTTTATTAGCGCCAAAATTAACTGAAACGCCTGCAATAACGCCGTCTAAGGATACTGCCGCAATATTCGTTACCCCACCAGACATATCAATGATAAAACAAGGCGTTGAATCGTTTAGCGGTATTCTTTGCCCTAACGCAGAAAGAAGTGGTGTTTCAACAAAATAAGTTTTAGAAATTCCACAACTTTTAGCAACCTTCTTATATTTATCAATCATATCGGCAGTAACGCCACAAGGCACAGAAAATAAGGTGTGGCAGTTAGTAAAACCATTTTTAATCTCTAACTTCTTAAAAAACTCATTTAAAAGTCCACTAGCAACCTTTTCGTTAACAATTTCGCCGTCAAATAAAGGAAATACAATTTTAGTGTTTTTTGCAGTTTTGCCTATAAGTTTTTTTGCTTCATCACCTACTAATTTAATTTCGTGCTTATCATCTTGACTAACAGTAGCAACGGTAGCCTCGCTTAAAACAAGTCCGCTACCTAACATATATATATTAGTCTTCACACTATCAAAATCAACAGCCAACTTAATAGTAGCCATATTTTCTCCTTTTATATTAAAAACAAACGCCGTGTGTTAAACACAGCGTATAGTTTTTGTTATAAATTAAAGTATTTCTAAATTCTTTTTGAAAATCTTTCTAAAATCAGAACCGATTTCTAGAGCAGAATTAATTTCAAGCGTTGCATCCCCTGTAACTTCAGTTTTCATAATAACTGAATCGCCAAGGATATCACAATTAATACCAGAAACCACAGAAGATAAACTTCTATCTAAACAATATGCTATTCTAAGAATAATACCCAACTTTCTAACAGCATCAATATCTTCATCAGTAACTAAATCACGGTATCTTGCCCAGTCAAATGGGTTAATATCTTCAATAGCAGTATTTGACGCTACGAAAGATGCCATAACCAAATCCCTATGTGTGATACCATAAATGTTAGAATTCAAAATGATATAACCAGAGTGTTTTTCATAGTTAAAGAACCCAACGCTCTTACCCGTATCATACATATACGCGGCAACCTTAAGAATTTTTATATATTGCCTTGGGAATTTATGTAATACACGAAGTTGCTTAAATAATTGAACTGAAAGTGAAACAACTTGTTCAGTATGCTTTTGGTCGCAACCAAAGAAATCAACAACGTTATTCAAACTAAAGGTCAACACGTCTGAAATAGGCTTGTCAATAGTAGTTGGAACGGCGTAATTAAATAAAATACCTGTACGCAAACCACTACCACTAATAACAACCTTATCTTTATTCATATATTTCTTAAATGCAGAAACGGCTGCCAATGCACTAGGTAAAATATCTGCCCTACCACTTGATAAACCTTTAATTTTCTTCTTTCTATCAAGGTCTAAGCCTTTAAGTAAGTCGTAAACGTGTGCAAAATCAGTTTCACCGATAACGTAATTATGAATAGTCTTAAGTGGATACTTCTTCATAATCTTTGTCATTCTGCATAAGTTTCTAAAAGAACCACCAACACCTATCATTTGTGCTTCTGGGTCAACGTCTTTTAACCATTCAATTCGCTTTAATTGTTCAGTAAAGAACTCTTCAATTTTTTCTGCTTGTTCACTTGGTGTTAACCCGTCCCCTGCAAAAAGTTCGGTAAGGGTTATTGCCCCAAATGGTAAAGTTTCATAATTAAGTAAATTGCGCCTATTATAATAAACGATTTTCGTGCTACCACCACCGATTTCCAAAATTAAACCTTTTGGAATATCCATAGAGTTTATAACACCTTTATAAACGTAAATCGCTTCTTCTTCTGCACTTAACACACGAAGTTTAATCCCACAGGTAGCAGAAACTTCATCAAGAAAACTCCTTTGATTTTTTGCACGACGAACGGCTGCTGTTGCAACAGCAATAATCCTTTCAATACCGTTAACGTCACAAAGTTTTCTAAACATTTTTAACGTTCTAATAGTCTCTTGAATACGGGCAGGCTTTAAGAAACCATCTCTTTCCATACCTTCCCCTAATCTTGGGGCTTCTTTAAGTTGGTCCACTATTTGAAAATGCCCATTTTCTTTAACTTCTACCAATAATAATCTAGCTGTATTTGAGCCTAAATCAATAATTGCAATCTTTTCCAATTTTTTCACCATGCCATTTATTTTTAGTTGCACTCATTATAACACAACATCTAGTGTTTGTATAGACTTTTTTGAAAATTTTGTGCATTTTTTCTTAATTTGATTTTTTTAGGCACAATTTGCATATATTTTTACAATTTAATATTGACAAAAATTATTAATTTAATCAATTTTTTTATTAATTTAGTGCTGTTTTTCTATTTTGTGCAATATGCACAAATTTAATTAGATTTTTCATTTTTTAATTGTACAATAAATTGAAAAATTGCTAAAAGAATTAAGAACCCACCAAACAACTTTTTAAGTAGATTTCCAGATAAGTTTTCCGACAAAAAGCATCCACCGATACAACTTAAAATACCAAAAATTATTACCCATAAGATTTTCTCTTTATCTATCAATTTGTTTTTTGCGTGTATAATTAAAACGACAATAGACATCGGCACAAAACTAATTAAATTTATTGCTTGCGCTAAATGTTGTTTAACCCCACAAAAAATTGTTAATAGTGGAATTAATAGCGTTCCACCACCCATACCCATTCCACCTAAAATACCACCGACAATACCAGATATTCCTAACCAAACAAATTGCATATTCACCACCTAGAAAAATAACATCTTAACACCTGCACCAAACATTACTAAACAGAAAATAAAACTTACCCATTTTGAAGATAATTTTTTTAGCAACAAAGCGCCTGCTACTCCACCTAATATAACGCCTATACCTACAGGCACGCCCACGCCTAAATTAAACTTCCCAAAAATGATATACATAACGGCGCTAACTATTGAAAGTGGCAAAATTATTAAAATTGCAGTAGCATGCGCTATCTTTTCTTCTTTTTTAAGTATAAACGTTAGCATAGGCACAACTATCATTCCACCACCGCCACCAAAAATCCCGTTAATAAAGCCTGAAATTAACCCTATCAATATAGAATAAAAGGTTTTTTTACCGTTTGAAAGTTCAATTTTTTCATTACGTTTAGTATTTCGCATAAATTTATTTTGTGCAATAGCGAAAAAAATAGTTAATAACACAAATTTTTCTTATTTTTTTATATTAAAAAATAATAAAGTAGTTTTTATGAGTTGATTTTTATTTTAAAATAATATATAATAATCTCAATGTGCGAATTCTGCACTAAAATTTGTATTATAGATTGAAAAAATCAACAAAGGTGTATTATGACGAGAAATAGTATTTTCAAAAACAACAAATCAAAATTAATTTTAATTTTACTTATGGTGGCGCTATTGTGCTTTTCACTATTTGCAGTTGCTTGTAGTGATAATAAAGATAGTGAAACAAAATTGCCATCATATTCTTACTCTGAAGTAGATGAAGGTGAAATTACTAATGCTTCTTTTAATATAGGAACGGCAAACACAAGTTTAACTTCATTCCCTATCAACCCTAACGGTTGGACTTTAAGTAAGGATACTGACGAAGCAATTATCAACTCATACGCTAAATCTGGTGCTGTTAAAACTACTGATAGCGCTTGGGATGAACTTATGAATACTTTCTATAATGATAGCACACTTTTAGGCTACGCACTATATAGCAACGGCGTTACTGAAAATGATATTAAGGAAGAAATTAAAGCCGATGCTAATTATAATCCTGACAATAAAGCTAACTTTGAACCTACTACAACACAAATCAAAGAATACACCATTG
>JAZRDW010000048.1:0-2311 GCA_045660505.1 Christensenellaceae bacterium
TGCATGACGTTATTGAAGATACTTTCGTTTCTGAAGGGGATATAAAGAAAGAATTTGGCGAAGAAGTTTTAGAACTTGTTGTAGCAGTTACTAAACTTGACAAATTGCAATTCCACTCAAAAGAAGAAGAACAAGCCGAAAACTTTAGGAAAATTTTCGTTGCAATGGCAAAGGATATAAGGGTTATTATTATTAAACTTGCCGATAGATTGCACAATATGCGTTCGCTTAACTTTTTATCTAAAGAACGCCAACAAAGAATGGCTAGGGAAACTTTAGAAATTTTTGCACCGTTAGCGCATAGGCTTGGTATTTCACAAATTAAATGTGAACTTGAAGACTTGTGCTTAAAATATTTAGAACCTGAATTTTATGAGTATTTATCTACTAATATTGATGAAAGGTTAAAAGCCAACGTGGAAATGGTTGACCACGTTGTTGAAGAAGTTAAGGGAATAATAGGCGAATCACACATTTCTGGTGACGTTTATGGTAGAAGAAAGCACTTATATAGCATTTATAGAAAGATGAAAGAGCGTGGCAAAACGCTTGAACAAATTTATGATTTAGTTGCTATTAGAATTGTTGTTAACACCGTTGACGAGTGTTATGAAGTGTTTGGTAAAATTCACAACAAATGGAAACCTGTTCCTGGGCGTATTAAAGATTATATTGCAACGCCAAAGCCAAATATGTATCGTTCATTGCACACAACCGTTGTCACAAACTATGGCGGTGTGTTTGAAATTCAAATTCGTACTTACGAAATGAACCACGCTGCCGAATATGGTATCGCAGCGCATTGGAAATATAAAGAAAAGAAGAATATTGCTGATGATTTAGACACTCGTTTAACTTGGATTAGGGAAGTTATGGAATGGCAAGGTGGTCTAAAGGATAGCAAGGAATTTTTAAACTCACTTAAAGGGGATATTTATAGTTCTGAAGTATTAGTATTTACCCCTAAGGGTGACGTAATTAGTTTGCCAAAAGATGCCACCCCACTAGACTTTGCGTATAATATTCACTCTGCCGTTGGCAATAAATGTGTTGGCGCAAAAGTAAACGGAAAAATGGTTCCACTAAACACCGTTTTGCACGTGGGTGACGTGGTTGATATAGTCACTTCACAAAGTTCAAAAGGTCCGTCTTGGGACTGGTTAAAAATAGTTAAATCTTCTAGCGCAAGGGTTAAAATTAAACAATTCTTTAAGCGTGAAATGAAAGAAGAAAACGTTAAAACTGGTAAGATTATGCTTGATGCCGAAGCAAAACGCCGTGGGTATAACCTTAGTGATTTACTAACGGAAGATGCTTTTATCAGCATTGCAACCAAACTTTCTTTTAACGGGCAAGATGAAATGTTTGCATCTATCGGTTACGGGGCAGTTACGGTTAACCAAGTTTTAATGAAACTTATTGACTATCAAAGAAAAAGTCAACCTACCCAAGAAGTTACTAAGTATTTTAAGACTGGTAAAAATGGTGAAGGTAGTGTTAAAGTTAAGGGTATGACCGGGCTTTTAGTTAGGTTTGCAGGTTGCTGTAATCCTGTTCCTGGTGATGAAATTATAGGCTTTATTTCTCGTGGCCACGGGGTTACCGTTCATAGAAAAGATTGCCCTAACTTAGTTCATACTGAAGATGATAGGTTAATTGAAGTTGCTTGGGCAGATGATACGGTTAGCGTTTATAACACGGGTATAAAAGTGACGGGTAATTCTCAAGCCGAAATTTTAACGATAGTAGCGTCAGTTGTGGCGCAACTTAAATTAGATATTGTTTCAACTAACGGGCGTACGGATAATAAAACTCACCACGCCATAGTTGACTTCCATATTAGATTAAATAGCAAAGATGAACTTGATAACCTTTTGGTTAAACTAAAACAAGATAAACGAATTTTTGAAGTATATAGGACTGCTAATTAATGAAATTATACCATTTGTGTTCGGGGCCTTTAGGGGTTAATACCTATTTTTTAATAAACGAATTAACTAAACAAGCCATTGTTATTGATGGTGGTGAAAACTATAAAAAGGTTAAACAGGTTGAAGAAAGTTTAGGGGTTAAAATTGTAGCACTTTTATTAACACACGCACACTTTGACCACTCTGGCAACGCAAAAAAACTTCAAGATGACGGTGCTAAAGTTTATATCAGTTCTATTGACGCACCAAAACTTAATAATGATGGTAATTTAGGCTATCGTTTTGGCAGAAAGTTTGAAAACTTAATTGCCGACCATTTGTTGGAAAATAATGAAGAATTAAATATTGCAGGTATTAAAATAAAGGCGATTGCTACCCCT
>JAZRDW010000049.1:0-2774 GCA_045660505.1 Christensenellaceae bacterium
GTGCGCTAAACTCATACCCATAATGGTATCGCCTGGGTTAAGAACTGCAAAATATACTGCAAAGTTTGCGTTTGCACCGCTGTGTGGTTGAACGTTTGCGTGGTCAGCACCGAAAAGTTTTTTAGCCCTTTCAATCGCCAAAGTTTCAACGATATCTACGTATTGGCAACCACCATAGTATCTATGTTCTGGATAGCCTTCTGCATACTTGTTAGTAAGCATACTACCTGCAGCAATCATAACGTTTTCTGAAACAAAGTTTTCACTTGCAATAAGTTCAATATTGTTTCTTTGCCTAGATAATTCCTTTTGCAAACCTTCATAAACTTCAGGGTCTGCTAGTTTGATAGAAGTTAAATCAATCATTTTATTTTCTCCTTTTGTTTTTCCTTTTATGTTAAACTTTTATTTTTTACTTTTATAAATATTTAATAACCATATCAGATAGGTTTGCTTTTGATGAAAGCCCAACTGATTTTTCTTTTTGTTCCCCACCCTTAAAAACCATAAGCGTTGGGATAGAAAACACGCCGTATTTACTTGCTAAACCTGGGTTTTGGTCAAGGTCTACTTTAGCAACCAGAATTTTATGACCCATTTCTTTTTTGAATTCGTATAAAAAGGGGGCTTCGATTTTGCAAGGGGCACACCAAGTTGCAAAAAAATCAACTAATACGGGTTTATCCAAATTTATTAAATTATTAAACTCTTCTTCACTAAAAATTTCTAAAACGCTTTCGCTCATACATTCTCCTTATCAACTACACTTATAATTGAAGTTTTTTCTTCAAGCAAAATTTTCATTTTTTTGTCTATAAATGCTAAAATAGTATACCACAAAACAATAAAAATTACACTTAAAATTAACATCCAAATTTCAATTTTTATAAAAAGATATGTAATTAAGCTAGATATGCCTATTAAAAGTAGTGGAATTAGAAAAACAAGTATGCTACCAAGCAGTTTTGTTTCCTTTTCCCTAACGAATTCAACTAAATCGCCTTCTTTAGCACCGATAGGGTTTTTTGCCCTTATTTCTATTGAAGATGCGTTTTGTGGGAATAAACACATACCACATTTAGAACACTCGTCCTTTTTGTCAACCTTAACGGTGGCAAATTCCCCGTCTAATTTAGTTATTAAACCTTGTTCACGCATAATCACTTGTTAAAAAATTCTAAAATTTTAGAAAATTCCACTTCACTTTCTTCGCCTGTAGCCATTTTCTTAATCTTAACAACGCCGTTTGCTAATTCGTTAGAACCGATTACTGCAACCAATTCAGCGCCGATTTTATCAGCATACTTAAATTGCGCTTTAATACCCCTACCCATATGGTCAAGGTCTGCTGAAATTCCGTTTTGCCTTAGGATAGAAACAAGTTCAAAAGCCTTGTCCCTTTCATTATCGCCCATAGGTGCAAAGTAAATATTAACTTTGTTTGGGTTTTCAATTTCCACACCAGTTTTTTCTAAAAGCATTAAAACCCTTTCAATACCAACTGCAAAGCCTATACCTGGGGTATCTGTTCCACCTAACTGAGCAATAAGCCCGTCGTATCTACCACCACCACAAACTGTGCCTTGCGCACCGATATTATCAGAAACAAATTCAAAAACAGTTCTTGTATAATAATCTAAGCCCCTAACGATATTTGGGTTGATTTTATATTCAACTTTCGCTAAATCAAGTAATCTTTTAACCGTTTCTAAATGAGAAGAACAATCATCACAAATATAATCTAAAATTCTAGGTGCGTTTTGGGTTATCTTTTTACAATCATCACTCTTACAGTCAAGAATACGGAGTGGGTTTTTATTTAACCTATCCTTGCAAAGTGGGCAAAGATTATCTAAGTTTTGGTTTAGGTATTCTTTTAACGCCTTTTCATAGTCTTTTCTGCACTCTTTACAACCTATGCTATTTATATAGAGTGAAATATTTTTAATGCCAACACTTTCTAAAAAAGATTTAGCAAGCAAAATAACTTCTGCATCAATATCGCTATTTTTAGAACCTAAAAATTCCACGCCGAATTGATGGAATTCCCTTAATCTTCCTGCTTGTGGGCGTTCATACCTAAAGCAAGGGGTAATATAAAAGAATTTTGCAGGTAGCGCGCTGTTTGCTAAGCCGTTTTCAACGAAAGCCCTTGCAATGCCAGCCGTTCCTTCAGGTTTAAGGGTTATACTTCTATTTCCCTTATCTAAAAAGGTATACATTTCTTTATTAACGATATCGGTTGTTTCGCCAACACCACGTAGGAATACTTCGGTATGTTCAAAAGTAGGTGTGCGAACTTGTTGTGCGCCGAATACACGGGCAGTTTCCCTTGCAACCTTTTCTACAAATTGCCACTTGAAACTCTCTTGTGGGAGTATGTCTTTTGTTCCTTTTGGTATATTTATCATATTAGTCTTTCCTTAAAGAATATATTTTTTCAAATCTTTAGTCTTAGTGTCGCCACCAAGTTTATCTATTACGAATTGCTTATCAACAACAACTTCCTTATGTTCTTCGCCAGATGCTTCAAAAGAAATTTCTTCTATTAAGTTTTCCATAACGGTATGAAGTCTTCTTGCCCCTATATCTTCACGGGTAGCGTTCATATCTTCTGCAATTCTAGCAATTTCATTAATAGCATCTTCAGTAAACTTTAAGTCCACGCCGTCAACTTGTAATAGCGTTGCATATTGTAATGTTATTGCGTTCCTTGGGGTAGTTAAAATTTTAATAAAGTCTTCCCTAGTTAAACTGTTAAGTTCAACTAAAAT
>JAZRDW010000050.1:0-1459 GCA_045660505.1 Christensenellaceae bacterium
GAAAAGATTGAAGGTGCAAGAAACTTTATGAATAAAATTTGGAATGCATCTAGGTTCGTTTTAATGAACGCAGAAGGCAAAAAGATTTTAAACATTAAAGATTGCAAACTTTCCGTTGCTGATAAATGGATTATTTCTAAATTAAATAAAATTGTTAAAGACGTAACTGTTAATATGGAAAAATACGAAATGGGCGTTGCCTTAAGTATTTTATATGACTTTGTTTGGACTGATTTCTGTGACTGGTATATTGAATTAACAAAACCTGTTCTTTATGGGGAAGACGAAGTTAAGCGTGATAGCACAATTAGTGTTTTAACGTTTGTTTTAGGTGAAATTGTTAAATTATTGCACCCATTTGTTCCATTTATAACTGAAAAAATTTATAAGAGTATACCTAATGCTGACGGCCCACTTATGCTTGCAGATTTCCCAAGGTATAATGCTAAACTTAACTATTCTGCTAGTAAAGATATTGAACCTATTAAAGAAATTATTAAGTGTGTTAGAAATATTAAGGCAACTGTAGGTGCTGCACCTTCTAAAAAGGTTACTTTATTTGTAATTACACAAAATAAAAAGGCCATTAAAAATGGCGCTTTATACATTGAAAAACTTGCAGGTGTTTCTGATATTCAATTTGTTGATAATAAAGATAATTTGCCAAAGCAAGTTGCATCACACGTTATTGATGGATTTGAACTTTTTGTTCCACTAGGGGAATTAGTTGACTTTAATGAAGAAATTGCTAGGTTAGAAAAAGAAATGGCTACCATTGAAAAGGAAATTGCCCGTGCAAACGGCAAACTTTCTAACGCAGGTTTCTTGGATAAAGCACCAAAATCTTTAGTTGATGCAGAAAGGGCAAAACTTGATAAGTATATTGATATGCTTAAAAAAGTTAAAGCACAAATTAACGACTTAAAGGGTTAAAATAAACTCTTTCAACTTAGATAAGTTGTTTTCAAAATGAAAAGTTTTTATACCGAACCTTGTGGCTTCCACAAGGTTCTTTTTTGTGTCGTCAATAAATAGGCATTCACTAGCGTTTAGAGAGAATTTATGTAAGATATACTCATAGATTTTTGGGTCAGGTTTGACCATTTTTATAGGTGCAGAATAAACAATTCCATCAAACTCTTTTAGAATAGGGAACTTATAATCCCTTTCAATAAAATGCCTTGTCATATTAGATAAAATATAAAGTTTGTATCCACGCTTTTTTAGTGAATATATAAAATCTATTATCCCTTCGGTATAGCGAACAAAGTATTCCCAGTTATCTAAAACACCTATTGCGTAGTTATGTAGGTGCTTTGGTATAGAGTTTAACACGTTTTCTTTGTATTCTTTTAAAGAAACCAAATCTTCATCAAGTTTTTCCCAGTCACAAAAGAGTTTTTCTTTTAGAAATTCAAATTCATCACCATTATAAAAGTGCCTTAAAAGAGTATCTCTA
>JAZRDW010000051.1:0-6825 GCA_045660505.1 Christensenellaceae bacterium
ATTGCTAAAATTAAAATAAACGCAGTTAAAACAACTATTATATAGTAAGAAATCAACTTAAAGCCTTGTTCTTTTGTGACTATAATATTGAAAATATTAAACCCAAGCCCTAAAAGGGAAATTACCAAAACTAAACTGATTAACACCAAAACTAATGGCGAATATTTAAACTTAAACGCTTTCATAATTTTTCTCCTTAATATATTTTATTATAAAAAACCAAAAAAATCAAGAACTTTTTAATTTTTTACTAGTCACAAATGCCTTTATAAACTTGCAAAAAACCACGAATTGTTGTATAATTACACTTAATTAAATTACTTGGAGAAAATTATGATAAAACTTATCAACAAAGGCGTTTATTATTCTAACGGTAAATTAACCAAAGCAAAGGCTAAAGACTTAGATGCTAAACAAAAAACCATGGCATATAAAATTCTATCTAGCCACAATATTTCAGGTGATAATAAAAAATTAAATATAAAGTTTGATGAAATTACTTCACATGATATTACCTACGTTGGCATTATTCAAACAGCAAAGGCTAGTGGATTAGATAAATTCCCTATTCCATACACCTTAACTAACTGCCACAACTCACTCTGCGCAGTTGGTGGAACTATTAATGAAGACGACCACGTTTTCGGTTTATCAGCCGCTAAAAAATACGGTGGGGCGTTCGTGCCACCACACTTAGCAGTTATCCATCAATATATGCGTGAAATGCGTGCGTTCTCTGGCGCAATGATTTTGGGTTCTGACTCACACACCCGTTATGGTGCGTTAGGAACTATGGCTATCGGCGAAGGTGGCCCTGAATTAGTTAAACAATTATTAAATAGAACTTATGACTTAGATATGCCTGAAATTGTTGCCGTTAACCTAAAGGGTAGGTTAAGAAAGGGCGTTGGTCCACACGACGTTGCTTTGGCATTAGTTAAAGCAACATTTAAAGACGGGTTTGTTAAAAATAAAGTTTTAGAATTCGTTGGTAATGGCATTAAATCTCTTTCAATGGATTTTAGAAACGGCATTGACGTTATGACAACTGAAACAACTTGCCTATCTTCTATTTGGATTACTGATGAAAAAACTAAAAAGTATTATGCTGAACACGGCAGGGTTGGCGCATATAAAGAACTTAACCCAGAAGACGGTGCTTATTACGATAGGGGTATCGTTATAGACCTATCAAAAGTAGAACCTATGATAGCGCTTCCTTTCCACCCATCTAACGCATATACTATTAAGGACTTCTTATCTAGACCTTATGAACTCTTAAAAGAAGCCGAAATTGCAGGGCAAAAACTTTTACCAGAAGGCAAGGGCGAATTTAAGTTAACAGATAAGATTAAAGACGGCAAAGTGTTCGTTGAACAAGGCGTTATTGCCGGTTGCGCTGGCGGTATGTATGAAAATATTGCCGAAGCAAGTTCAATTTTAGGGGATACACCTATAAATAATAACGACTTTACTTTGGATATTTACCCATCAAGCCAACCTGTATATAAAGGACTTGTTGAAAGTGGCTATATTTCAAAACTTATGGATAACGGCGCAGTTATTAAAACGGCGTTCTGTGGCCCATGTTTTGGCGCTGGTGACGTTCCGCAAAATAACGGCTTATCAATTCGCCACACCACCCGTAACTTTGAAAGTAGAGAAGGTAGCAAACCATCAAACGGCCAACTTTCAGCCGTTGCTTTAATGGATGCAAGAAGTATTGCTGCAACTGCTAAAAATGGCGGGGCTATTACTTCTGCTATGGATATGGAATATTCTAATAAAGTTAAAAAATATCGCTTTAACAATAAAATTTATCAAGCAAGGGTGTTTAACGGCGTAAATAGTGCAAAAAAAGAAGAAAATTTAGTTTACGGACCTAATATTGCAGACTGGCCAAAAATGGAAGAATTAAAAAATAATCTTTTATTAAAGGTTGTTTCCGTACTGCAAGATGCAGTTACCACTACTGATGAACTTATCCCATCAGGCGAAACTTCTTCATACCGTTCTAACCCACACAAGTTAGCAGAATTTGCTTTATCTAGAAAAGACCCTATGTACGTTGGCAGGGCAAAAGCAGTTAGGGACGGCGGTTTTCCACAAGAACTTAACTTAAACGAAAATACTACCACCTATGGTAGCGTTGTTTGTTCAATTAAACCAGGTGATGGTTCTGCCCGTGAACAAGCGGCATCTTGCCAAAGGGTTTTAGGTGGCGTTGCTAATATTGCTAAAGAATATGCAACAAAGCGTTATAGAAGTAATCTTATCAACTGGGGTATGATTCCATTTTTAGCAGATAAAAATGATTTCGTGGTTGGCGATTATATCTATATTGAAAATATTAAAGAAGATTTACTTTCAAACAAACTAGAATTTAAGGCTTTAGTTTTAGGGGAAAATAAGCGCACGATTAAACTTAGAATAGACCCGTTGACCGACGCTGAAAAGAAAATCATTCTTAAAGGTTGCTTAATTAACTACTATAAAGGCTAAAATAAATTATCAAATAAAAAGGCTAAGTGAGTTTCACTTAGTCTTTTTTGTTTTCTTTTTTGAGTTTTAGGTTTTTATTGAAAATAAAAAGCATAAAATATAAAAGCAAAATATGGGGGATAAACTAATGGGCTTTATTGAAGATATTATGGGCTTTTTTTCGGCTGATGAATTGCCAAAAGAACCACCCTTTAGGGCAGTTATGTTTGGGGATAGCGCAATGCACTTTGAAAATATTTGTTCTATTGCAAGTTTTTCTAGCGAAGAAATTACCTTGTGCTATAAAAGGGGTGGAATAGTTATTAGTGGTTGCAATTTATATATTAAAAAATATTGTGGGGGCGACGTTGTAGTTTGTGGAAAAATAAAAGCAATAAACTTAGTGTAAGTAATCTATACACAACCTATCAAATTAAGGGGTTAAACCTAGATAGGTTTATTAATAGCGCAAAAAAAAGGGGAATTAACCTTTATCAAATAAAAAAACAAGCAAAAAACGCGCTAACCGTCAGCGTAAAGTTTGATGATAGGCAAAAATTTTTTGCTTTCGCCAAAGAATTGTGCTATAATATAAAAAAAGTGCGTGATAGTGGGCTATCTTTTCCCTTACTTTCCCTATATAGGTCAATAGGTCTTGTTATAGGCGCTGTGTTAATATTAATAACTTGTATAATTTTTGATAACTTAATATTTTCCTTTTCATTTACGGGTAGTGGCAGTATTTATAAAAGGGAAGTTGCAGAGTATCTAAATGAACGGGGTATAAAAGAATTTACTTTCTTTTCTTCAATCAGTTTAGAACAACTTGAAGATGATATTTTATCTAAAAACTCTCACCTATCATTCGTTTCTTGTCAAAAAAGGGGGAATAGGCTACAAATAGAGTTAGTTTTATCTAAAGATAAAGTTGATAGGCTTGACGGAAGTTATTATGAACTTTATTCTTCGGATAATGGTGTTATAGAAGATATTAAAGTTTACCGTGGCAACGCTTTGGTTGAAAAAGGGCAAGCGGTAAAAAAGAAAGAACTTCTTGTTGATGGCAATTTGCTTATCAATGATAACCCCGTAAGGGTTAATATTTTAGCATACGTGTCAATAATCACTTCGTATACTTACGAATATCGTTCGTTAAATAGTAATGAAAGTGATATTGCATTAGTTTTAGCAGAACAATATTATAACGGCTTATCTATAGTGGATACTGCCGTTAGTGAAAATATTATTAACGGAGAATATATTTATTTGGTTAACCTTTCAGTTAGAAAAGTTTTATTCGTTGGCTAAAGGTTAATTGACAAAAGGGGAAGTTTTTATTTCAATAAAAGAATAAAAATTAAAGGGAATTTTTATGGCAAAAACAAAATCATTAAAGAAATTATCTTGGACTACTAAAGACGTAGTTTTAACCGTGTTAACTTACGTGATTAACGTGGTTATTATAGGCTTGTTGTTTTTACTTGCCGTGCATATGACTGATGGATTAGAAGTTTACTTTTCCGATATAAGAAAGCCACTGCACTTTTTTATATTGTTGCTATTAGTTATGGCAGTTATGGTGCTATATTTTATCTTTGAAGATAGAGATTTTCTAAAAGATTCATCTAATTCTGAAATGTTGTTTTTAATTTTAGAATTATCACTTCTAATCTGCTTTTTTTCTGGCGAATACGTTAATATTTATATGCGCCCACTTGCACTTTCTGCAATTTTAGTTCTATTCTTAGCAGACCGCAGAACGGCAATATTTATGAACTTTATTTCTTGTATTTTAGTATTCTTGTTTGATGCGTTCGTTGGCACAAAGTTCACCATTGATAATTACCCAGCATTGATTATGGGTTTTTCATCAGGCATTTTAGCAACTTTCTGCTTAGATAACGTATACTCAAGACTTAAATTACTTATAATGAGCACGCTTGTTTCATTGCCAACCCTAGTTTGTATAGTAATGGCAATTATTCAACACGGAACTACTAATATCGTTATTGACTTGGTGTGCGGTGCGCTTTCTGGACCATTCTCAGTTGCAATATTTTTATTGTTGTTGCCTATTTTTGAAGCGTTATTTAAGAAAGTTTCTTGCTTTAAGTTTAGTGAACTTACCGACCATAAATCAAAACTTATTAAGCGTATGATACAACAAGCGCCGGGAACCTTTAACCACTCTATTGTGGTTGCAAACATTGCCGAAGCGTGTGCGTCAGCAATAGGCGAAGATGCGCTTTTAGCAAGAACTTGTGCTTATTATCACGATATAGGCAAACTCCGTAGGCCAGAGTTCTTTAAGGAAAATCAAGCAGATGATTATAACCCACACGACGATTTAACCCCAGAACTTTCTGCAAACGTAATTAAGTCACATACGCAAGACGGTTATAAGTTGATAATGAAAAATAGGTTGCCAAAAGTTATTGCAGACGTTTGTATTGAACACCACGGAACCTTGCCTATTTTATATTTTTATGGTAAGGCTAAAAAGTTTACCGACGGCGAAGTTGACATAACGCAATATAGTTATGCAGGCCCTAAGCCAAAAACAAAAATTGCCGCAATTATTATGATTGCCGACGGGTGCGAAGCGGCTGCCCGTTCACTTCAAGACCGTTCCCGTGAAAACGTTAAAAAGGTCGTAAGGCAAATCGTTAACGAAAGAATGGAATTAGGGCAATTTGAAGATTGTGAAATTACCTTAAAAGAAATAAACATTATTATTCACACCGTTGTAAATAACTTAACGGGTATATATCACAGCAGAATTGAATACCCAAAGGTTAACCTAGACGGTATTGATATTAAAGAGTAAAAGGGTTCAAAAATGGGAAGAATTAAAATAGAATGTTTTGATAAAAAAATTAAACTTAGAAAAATAGAAAAGGCAGTTTACACCGTTTTAGGGCAAGTATCACACTTTTTAGTTGAACTTGTTTTTCAAGATGGCGAAGGAATTACTGCATTAAACAGAAACACTAGAAACGTTGATAGTATTACTGACGTTTTATCTTACCCTAGTTTAGACGGCATTAAAGGTAAAATTTTATTGCCAAAAGATTGCCCAACCGAAATGGAAGGCAAATATATCTTTTTGGGTTCAATAGTTTTATGTGAAGAAAAAATTCGTTCACAAGCATTAGAATACGGGCATACCGAAGAAGAAGAAACGGAATATTTAATCGTTCACGGGCTTTTGCATTTGTTTGGTTACGATCATATGAACGAAAATGATAAAAAAGAAATGCGTGAACTTGAAAAAGATATTCGCTTTATTTTGCGTGGGGTTAGGGAATAATGAAAAGTGGATTTGTTGCCGTTGTAGGTAGGGCAAATGCTGGTAAAAGCACCCTAGTTAACGTTTTGGTTGGCGAAAAGGTTGCAATAGTTTCCCCAAAACCACAAACCACCCGTGATAGAATTTTGGGTGTTTTAACAACTGAAAATTACCAAATTGCCTTTATAGATACACCTGGTATTTATAGGGCAGATAATCTTCTTAACTCAGTAATGCAAAAAACTACTTTAGATAGCCTAGGTGATGCCGATTTAATTTTGTTTATTCTAGATGGACACGCTGGCATTTCTGATACTGACAAAGTGCTTTTAAGAAAGCATATTGCATTAAATATTCCACTAGTTTTGGTTTTAACTAAAACGGATATTATGAGTGAAAATTTGCTTATTTCTGAAATGGCAGAACTCTCTAAAGAGAACGTAGAAATTGTGCCTGTTTCAGCAAGAAAGTATAAAAACATAAAAGAATTATTAAAAGTTATTGTGGATAAACTGCCTGAAGGTGATAAACTTTTTACCGAAGATATCGTTTCAGATAGAAGTGAAAAGTTTATGATTTCAGAAATAATGCGTGAGAAAATTCTTCTTAAGTTTGAAAAAGAAATTCCACATGGCGTTGCAATAATTATCAACAAGTTCGGCTTAGCCGAAGGTGGAAACATGTATGAAATTTCACTTGATATAGTGTGCGAAAAGCCTAACCATAAAGCCATTTTGATAGGTAAAGGTGGCAAGGCTATAAAAGAAGTTTCTTCTTTTGCTAGACAAGATATGGAAAAATTTTTAGGCAAAAAGGTTTTCTTAACAACTTACATTAAGGTTAAAGAAGACTGGCGTAATAGCGCAGGCTTAATGAAAGAATACGGATATGATAACGATAGATAATATCTATTAAAAACGAATATGCTTTTAATTTTAGCCCATACTTATTTTAGGGGGCTAAAAATGAAAAAGAAAGATAAAAAGACCATTAACCCTTTAGATAGTGCGTGGGGGTTATTTGAAAAAACAGGCAATATTTCATATTATCTTTTA
>JAZRDW010000052.1:0-5771 GCA_045660505.1 Christensenellaceae bacterium
AATAGGTTTATCAACTTCCCAGTCAACTAAAATTGTTTGCCCTGTTGGAATTTGATGCTCTATTTGTGAAATTACGCTATTTAACCTTTCTTTTAATAGTTCAAAATTTTCCTTTTTAACCGAAATGCCTGCCGCTTGTGAATGCCCACCAAAGGTTAACAAAATATCTTTAACAGAATTTATTGCTTCGTGAATATTTATCCCGTCAATACTTCTTGCAGAACCTTTATAATACCCATCACAGCCGGCAAAAACTATAACCGGCCTAGCAAATTCTTCAACAAGTTTTGATGCTATTATTCCTATAACGCCCGTACCCCAAGCATCATCAGCAACCAAAATAATATTATTTTTTTGCATATTATTTTCAATAATTTTTTGCTTTGCTTGGTTATAAATTCTATCGCACTCTTGTTGGCGAAGTATATTATAATTTTCTATTTTAGTTGCTAAATCAAATATGGTATTAGGGTTCTTTTCAGTAAACAAAGATAGTTCGGCATTAGCGTCCCCCATTCTTCCACCAGCGTTAACGCGTGGGGCTATAGTATACGCCAAAGTATGCGCCGTAATTTGCTTGCTTAAATTACTTTCGCCTATTAGATAAACCAAAGGTAATCTTAGGGAATTTTTATTATTAAAAATCTTTAACCCTTCATAAACAATATCCCTATTTTCTTCAACTAAATTCATATTATCGGCAATGGTTGCTAGGGCAACTAAATCTAGTAATTCATTAACTTTTTCCCCTACTAAAGCATAGCCTAACTTAAATGCAACACCTGCCCCGCAAAGGTCCTTAAAAGGATATGGTTGATTATCAATTTTAGGGTTAATTCTTATGCAATTTGGCAAGTCTTCAGGTGGTTCGTGATGGTCGGTGACAATAACTTCAATACCAAGTTTTTTAATTTCTTCAATCTTATCCCCATCACTAATACCACAGTCCACCGTGATAATTAAATCAATTTTTTCTTGTTTATTTAGTTGTTTAACCGTGTCAATATTAAGCCCGTAATTACCTTCCCTTTCAGGCACGAATTTGCGTGCTGAAATGCCAAACATTTCTAACGCGTTATATAAAACGGTTGTGGCACAAACACCATCAGCATCATAATCGCCAAAAATTAAAACCTTTTCATTTTTTAATTTTGCAATGGTAATTCTTTCAACGGCTTCTTTTACACCTTCTAATAAAAATGGGTTATTAAAGCCGTGCTTACCTGGGTTTAGGTATGCTTTAGCCTTTTCTACGGTGTTGATATTTCTGTAATACAAAAGCCTTGCAGTATCAAACATAATACCACATTGACTTGAAATATCGTTTATTATTTGGGTGTCCATTTCCCCCAAAGTTTTACCGTAAATTATACCCATATTCTTTTGTTAAATATCCTTATTAAAGTAATAAGGCGGAAATAAATTCCGCCTTAATAAATAACATTAACGCTTATTATTTAGATTTTTTTGCGCCTTTAATTAAAGCCCACATAAGTGGTGTTCCAAAATATGAAACAGCAGTTGCAACTAAGCCTGCAAGCAATATTTGTGCGCCTGCAAACATTAAGTATGGTTGTATAAATGCTGAAATTGCTATTGATGCAACCAAAAGTGCAATTGCAATTAAAAGATATTTTTTATTTTCACTTACTATTGCTTGTTCAGCAATTTCAAAAGTGTTTGGCTTTGTTTCGCCTGATAGTTTATACTTTTCAGAGCATTTTGCAATAGTTGAGCAAGAAAGTATTGCAGATAACACCATTGCTAATGAAATTGAAATTGCAACAACTGGTTCGCTAGGAAGTCTAACGATAGCAAGAAGTGAAATGAAAGCAAGTGCTGATGCAACGCTTGTGCAAATTAATGCTAAAGCACCAGATAACTTTTCCATAATAAGTGCAAACAAGAAGGCAACTACCATTGCAATACCAAGTGCAAGAACAACTGCCCCTACCTTAAATGGATTATTGCCACGAACTTCACTATATTCAGCAGTAACCGTTATACCAACTAAGGTATCACTTTCATCAAACTTTGCTTGAATATACGCCTTCATATCAGCATCATCAATATTAACGTTTTTGTCAAACTTATAAACTAAGGTTTTGCCACCGTTTAATTGTTGGCTAGCATAGTCAACAGCCTTAATTCCTTTTGAAGAAAGGTATTCATCTGCACTTGATTTTAAGGTTAACTTAGCATCTTCAACGCTTTGTTCAATGCCAACCCTAACTTCATAACTATTTGAATAGTCAACCGTGTTGTTGAAACCGAAAATTCCAAAAATTGCCATACCGATTACAACAACTACTAAAGCGATAATTATAAATAATTTATATTTTTTTGCTAACTTATCCATAATTAAGCCTCCTCTTCCACAAGTGCGTTATTTTTAGCAACGCCAATGAATTTTTCTTTATCTTTAACAAGTGGCATAATTAATGAACTGAACATTCTTGTAAATGCTAAACCTGAAATGATAGACAATACTGCGCCGATACCAAACGTAATTGCAAAACTTTGAATTAAACCTTGTGTAAAGGCAAGTAGTGCAAGAGCAACAATACCTGCAACAACGTTTAACACGATTGTTGGTTTAACGGCTTCCTTAAAGCCTTTATTGATTGATGCCTTAACTGTTTTTTGACCCAAGTTAAATTCGCCCTTAATTCTATCAAGTAAAATAATCATTGAAAGGAAGTTTAGTAGGGTTGCAAGCATAATACCTATAACGCCACCTAAGTTGATTAATACGTTTGGAATACCTATTAACAACCAACCTTCGCAAAGGATAAATAATAAACTTGAAAGAGCGCCAACGATACCATAACCTTTATAAACAACGATTAATAATACCATTAAAAGAACTGATAAAGTGATAATTGCAACAGCGCACTTTAACGCAGCATCTTCCCCGTATGGTGAAGAAACTTTAACGCCGTTATCAATATCATACTTATAAGCAAGACCATCATTTTGCATTTGCAATGCTAATTGCCTTGCAGATGGTGCGTTATCTGAATACAATGGCATTTGGCGTTGCTTAAAGTAAGAAGTGTCAATTTTATCTTGGAAAAGAACTTTTTCTTGACCATCAGTTGCTTCGCCTAAAGTTATTTTTAAGTAATAATCTAATTCTGCTTCATCAATAAGTTTAACAAGTTCATCATACGCTTTTTTAGTGAACTTAATATCAATTTCAAAAGCGCCTGCAGTAACTTCGCCCTTATAGGTTGCAGATTCAACAACTTCTATATCTTGCAAAATTTCAGTTGTTGCTTCTTCAGCACTTGGGCCACCAAAGAACTTGAGTTCGCCGTATGCTACTACAACTTGAATATCTTGTGAAAGGGTTTCAGTTGTTTTTGTTTCAATTCTAATTGAATAGTCTTCAACACCTTCATCAGTACTCTTAAGTGCTTTTACTGAATAGGTGCCGTAGCCTAATTCTGATAGCCTATATTCTAAAGTGTCTATTACAGAATCAATATCATCAACTTCTTCTTCATTGTCTTCTGAAAGGGTTAAAGTATAAGCCGTGCCACCTTCCAAGTCATAATCCAAATTGACTGCCCCTAAAAGAGAATTATAATTATAAATCCCTACAGGAAAGCGAATAAACGACATTACCAATACAAATGCGATAATCACGCTTATTATTGACAATAAAGTTATTGATTTACCTTTACTCATTTTTGCCTCCAAATGGAAGTGAACACTTCCCTATTTTTTACTAAGCCTACTCTAACAATTATATACTATTTGCGTCTTTTGGTCAATAATTTTTTTCTTTTTTTTAAAATAAAATATTTGTATTTTTATATTTTTTAAAGGTTTTTTTGCCTTTTATTAAAAATTACTAATTTAACGCTAGTTTTTTAAGTGTTCTATTAAATAAATCAAGAGGCTATTTAGCCCCTTGAATTTCGTTTTTTATTAATTTTTTTTAGAAAAGCCCTGCCAGGTGCAATGCAAAAATTATGCCACCAATCAAAGCACTCACGCCAAGCACGGTAAATAACACTTTCCAGAAAGATACCGGCGTTTTGCCGTAAACCTTACCCGTGCTACCATTAACAAAGAAGTTATAAACCTTTTTGCCGTATTTATAATTACCCACGTAAATAGGAAGCATTATGTATTTATACTTAACGTTATCGTGAGTGGTGGAAACGTTTAAATACGCCACCCTATCATAATTGTATTGCGATAAAATCCTATTCCTTAAATCGCTATCAATTCTGTTTTTGGCGTATTCCCAACATTCTTTAAGTTCAGTATCGTAATGATACGCCATAAAACCAAGCATAAATTCTTCTTTATAGGTTTTGCCGTTATTTGTGTCAAACGGGGTCACTTTTTCAAGTTCCTTTTGCGAAAATTTACTGCCTGCTGTTATCAACAAATCGTCATAAGCGTGGCAGTACGTTCCACGAATATTATGCCATACTATATAGGTTTCCGTTCGCCTATTTTTACCAGAACCAACAGTTCGCGTTCTTAGTTTACCTATCCTACCCTCATAGTAAGAAATCGTTTGTGAATCAAAGGTAAAACAAGGCATATAAACGCCCCTAACGTTATCTGTTTTTATGTTCTTTTTAAAATTGTTTGGTGCAAAAAAACGCTTTTTTGCCCACGCAACGCTATACTCTACCCCTTTCTTTTCACCAAAAGCAAAAGGTATTAATGCGTGGGGTTTTATGCCCGCAAGTTCTTCAGTTTTACGAACGTGTGAAGTTCCACAAAACGGACAAAACCCTGCCGTTTCGCCTTGATTTAACACTACCCTTGCACCACAATTTTCACAAGAAAAAACTACGGCGTCTTCACTTGCCCATTGTTTAGAACTAACTAGCCCGTCATACAAATCGCACTCTTTAGCAAAGTTTGAAACCCCAAACTGCTTTTTAGTTCCACAATAAGGGCATTCCAAAAGTTGAGCGTCCGGATTGAACACCATATTTGAACCACAACCAGAGCATTTTACACTTTCGGTTGTTGCGTTATTTTCTTCATAATATTCGGCTTGGTTTGTTTTACTTGACATACCTTTCTATACTACTAAAATGCTTTTTATATGGTAATTAGAATTGATTTAATTCTTCAAGCATTTGTTCCAAATCTGCGCCGTGAACTTGTGCTGCTTCACCAACAGTTTCGCCGTGTGCTAAAGCACAACCTAAGCAGTGCATACCGTGTGCCATTAAAATTTCACCAGCATTTGGGTTGATTTGAATTGCATCAAAAATCGTTGTGTTTTCAGTAATTTTCTTTTCCATTTTAATTCTCCTTTTTATTACAAGATAGGTATTATTGTTTTTAACAATTATTAAAAAAATAAACCTAAAATTTTAATCATTAATATTATATAATTATTTTTTATTTTAGTCAATTCTTTTTTTAATTTATATAAAAGAATAGTTGAGTTTGTTATTTTTATTTTAGAACTAAGTTTTTTATAACTATGCTATTTGCAACTTATTAACTATATTCTAAAGGGTATACATTCTTTCAAACAACAAGCACACTAACATTTACGGTTAACATATCTAAAGAAACAACACTAACCACACTAACACTTAGCAAAATTATCTTGCAAATACGCACCACTAACCTACACTACTCACACTACCTAATACTTAGCAAAATCATCTTGCAAATACGCACCACTAACCTATACTACTCATACCACCTAACACTTAGCAAACATTTCTCACTCTCCCACACCACCGCCCCCCACTTCTCAAACCCCTTGCCGCGATGCGGCA
>JAZRDW010000053.1:0-2508 GCA_045660505.1 Christensenellaceae bacterium
AAAAAGCATTTGATAAACTGGATTTTTCTTCCCTACTAAAAAAGAAATAATATAAAAAAATATAAACAAAAAGCCGTTGTAATTAAACAACGGCTTTTTGTTTTGTAAAAATAAATTATTGTTTTTCTTCAATTAATTTAACGATATCGCCAACAGTTTTAATGTTGACAGCATCTTCTTCAGGAACAGATATATTCAACTCTTCTTCTAAAGTCATAAGCATTTCAACAACGTCTAATCAATCAGCGCCTAAGTCTTGAACAATTTCCTTGTCAAGAGTAATAGAATCAACACTTTTATCTAATTGTTGTGCAATAAGTTCAATAACCTTATCTACAGTTGCCATCTAATGTATCCTCCAACATATTTATATAGATATTATAATATATTTTACTTTATATTGCAAGTGATAAATGTAAATTTTTGTAATTTGACTTAATTTATTCTATATTAGGCAAGGTATCAAAACCTTTTTGTAAATCTTCATCAGTAGGTATATAATCTTCCATAGTTTTAGCATTAAATAGTGAATATGCCTTTAAGTCAAAATAACCAGTACCAGTTAAGCAGAAAACAATTTTCTTCTTTTCCCCTGTCTTTTTACACTTTAATGCTTCATCAATAGCAACGCGAATAGTATGTGATGATTCTGGTGCAGGTAGAATACCTTCAGCCTTAGCAAATTGAACGGCTGCTTCAAACACTTTAGTTTGTTCAACGGCAACAGCATCAATATAACCATCATGATACAATTTAGAAACGATTGGGTTCATACCATGGAACCTTAAACCACCAGAGTGGTTTTGTGCTGGCATAAAGCCACTACCTAAGGTATACATTTTCATAAGTGGGGTAATTTTACCCGTATCACCAAAGTCATAAGTATATTTACCACGGGTTAATGATGGGCAAGATGCAGGTTCAACACCTATAATTCTATATTTTGCTTTACCTTCAATAACGTCTTTAACAAAAGGTGCAATAAAACCACCAAAGTTAGAACCACCACCAACGCAACTAATTAATAAATCAGGTTCAATATTGTATTTTTCTAAAGCAGTTTTTGTTTCTAAACCGATAATTGATTGATGCAATATAACGTGGTCCATAACGCTACCTAAAACGTACTTGCAGTTTTCGGTATTTAATGCCTTTTCAGTTGCTTCTGAAACTGCGCAACCAAGTGACCCACCCGTTCCTGGGAATTTTTCTAAAATTTCACGCCCAACTTTTGTAGTTGTAGATGGGCTTTGAATAACCTTACCACCATAAGTTTCAATAACTGCCTTTCTAAATGGCTTTTGTTCTGCACTACATTTAACCATAAACACAGTTAAATCAATACCAAAGTATGCACATGCCATTGAAAGTGCAGTTCCCCATTGCCCAGCGCCTGTTTCAGTTGTTAAAGAAGTAATACCTTCTTGTTTAGCATAATAGGCTTGCGCAATAGCAGAGTTAAGTTTATGTGAACCTGAAGTATTATTACCTTCAAACTTATAATAAATTTCTGCAGGTGTATCTAAAACCTTTTCTAAACAATATGCCCTAATCAATGGTGATGGGCGAATCATTGTATAAAAATCTTGAACTTCTTCTGGAATAGGGATATATTCATCAGTAGTATTAAGTTCTTGTTTAGCAAGTTCTTCACAAAAAACTTCCTTGTAGTCTTCTAAAGTACAAGGTTTTAGGGTTTTAGGATTAAGTGTTGGCGCATGCTTATCTTTTAGCACGGCGTTAATATTATACCAACTTTTTGGCAATTCACTTTCTGTTAAGAATATTTTTGTTGGAATAGTTTTATTTTTCATCTTACTCTCCTTTAATTTTAAAATAAAAAACACGGTAAAAACATCACTATGGGACGAATTTATCCGTGTTGCCACCCAATTTCACAAAAGTAAATATTACCTTTGCCTCTTTATAGATACAAACATATCTTGCCATTTTAACGCTTAGCATGCGTCAATAACTACTATTAGTTCATTATTGCCCTCAATAATCCATTCAACGAATTTAAGCATTTGTTCACACCAACCACAAACTCTCTTAACCTTAAGGCTTCGCCTACTACTTTATCTCAACGGTTTAATTATATTTTGATTTTAACACCTTTTTACAAAAGTGTCAAGTATTTTAATTAAATATCACGCTTTTTTATTAATACAGCGCAGTTATATTCATTTAACACTATTTCTTTTTCAAAATTAGTATTAGACGCTAAATCATATAATATTCCATCAAACCTTAAATTTAATGGTTTATTAGTTGAAACTGCTATTAATAGTTCATTATTTTCATCAAATCTTTTAAACACAAAACTTCCGTTAGAAGAATAAATTTCTTGATATTCGCCTGACTTTAATGAAGAAAAGTCTTTCCTTAATTTACTTAAAAACTTATACCACTTAAGTAAATCATTATCAATATTATCCCAAGGGAAAGTTTGCCTATTCATAGGGTCAAAAAGCCCCTCTAAACCAACTTCATCACCATAGTATATTG
>JAZRDW010000054.1:0-4014 GCA_045660505.1 Christensenellaceae bacterium
ATAAATAAAATAAAAACGCCCCTTGTAAAAAGGGGCGTTTAATTTTAATTAAAATTAACTATTTAATTAGTTTTTATTTTTTGGTTCGTAGTGGGTATGCAACAATTCGTGTGCTTTGTGACCACCAACTTCGCCAAAGAAGTTATCATAAAGACTATTTACAGCCATATTTTCGTGGCTTAATCTTACGCTCATATTAGCATCAGTATCGTAAAGACCTTTTGCACGCATACTCTTATAGTCAATATCAGACCTTGTGAACGCATCAACGAAAGGTTGACCACCACCGTTTACGCAACCGCCTGGGCAAGACATAATTTCAATAAATTGATAATCACATTCGCCGTTTTTAACCTTATCGCAAATAATTGCTGCGTTTTTAAGACCACTAACAACTGCAACTTTAACGGTTAAATTGCCAACTTTATATTCAGCGTCTTTAATGCCTTTCATACCACGAACTTCTTTAAATTCTACGTTAGGTAGTTTTTGACCTGTAATTTGTTCAACAGCAGTTCTAAGTGCTGCTTCCATAACACCACCCGTTGCACCGAAGATAACGCTTGCGCCTGTGTATTCCTTAAATGGAACGTCTGGTAGACTTTCTTCTAAATACTTAAAGTGGATACCGTGTTCCCTAATCATTCTAACAACTTCTTGTGTTGATAAAACGTAATCAACAGCGCCGTTAAACTTTTCACGCTTTGCTTCATCTTTTTTAGCAGAGCAAGGCATAATTGCTACGTGAATATGTTGTTTTTCGCCTGTGTAAGTTGCCTTAACGGTAGATGCAAGCATTTGCATAGGACTCTTACAAGTTGAAATATTATCAAGTAATTCTGGATATTTGTCTTCAGCAAACCTAATCCAAGCAGGACAGCAAGATGTGAACATAGGCAATTTGCCACCCTTTTTAATTCTATGGATAAGTTCGTTTGATTCTTCCATAATAGTTAAGTCTGCACCGATATTTGTATCGTAAACTTTATCAAAGCCCATTTCACGAAGAGCAGTAACTAATTTACCCATTACGTTAGTGCCTTCTTCAAAGCCGAATTCTGTGCCAAGACCAACCCTAACTGCTGGGGCAACTTGAACAGAAACTTCTATATTTGGGTTACCTAAAGCGTTCCAAACTTGGTCAGCATCATCACGGATAACTATTGCACCCGTTGGGCAAACTGCAGCGCATTGACCACAGCCAACGCAAGGTGAATTTGCAATATCACCATCAAATGCAGTTGCAATTTTCATTTTTGAACCACGGAAAGCATAGTCAATTGCGCCAACTGATTGAATTTCATTACACATTCTAACGCACTTACCGCAAAGGATACATTTGCCTGGGTCCCTTAAAATGCATGATGAAGAACTATCTGGGCTTAATTGACAAGCGTTATTTGGGAAACGAACGCCTTCAATGTTAAACTTATAAGCAAATTCTTGTAATCTACATTTACCACTCATATGGCAAGTTGTGCAATCTCTGCAATGGTTAGAAAGTAAAAGTTCTAAAATCATTTTTCTATACTTTCTTAATTTAGGTGTGTTTGTTTTGATAACCATACCAGCCCTTGGGATAGTTGAACAAGCAGCATCAAAACGACCGCGTTCATCTTCAAACATACACATTCTGCAAGCGCCGTAGATAGATAATTCTGGGTCATAGCAAAATGCTGGAATTTCAATACCAACCTTTCTTGCCACTTCTAATACGTTCTTTTCGCCATTAATTTCAGCCTTAATGCCGTCAATAATCATATATTCACTCATAATTAAACCTCCTTAATAGCCTTAAATGCACAATTTGAAATACAAGCGCCACACTTAATACAAAGTTTTTGGTCAATTGTATAAGGCTTTTTAATTTCGCCCTTAATTGCGTTAACTGGGCAGTTCCTTGCGCACTTAGAGCAACCCTTACATAGTTCTGGGTCAATAACTATAGTCTTTAATTTTTGACAAGCACCTGCTGGGCATTTCTTATCATAGATATGCGCTTTATATTCATCTTCAAAATACTTAATAGTTGAAAGAACAGGGCCTGCTGCCGTTTTACCTAAACCACAAAGTGCTGTTTTAGAAATTGTTTCACCAAGTTCTTTAAGAAGTTCAATATCGCCGTCTTCACCCTTGCCGTCAACTATTCTCTTTAAGATTTCAAGCATGCGCTTTGTACCTTCCCTACAAGGAACGCACTTACCACAACTTTCTTTTTGCGTAAAGTCCATAAAGAACCTAGCAACTTCAACCATACAAGTATTTTGGTCCATAACAACCAAGCCACCTGAACCGATAATTGCGCCTACCTTTGATAGAGAATCAAAGTCAAGTGGTAAATCCAAATGTTCTTCAGTTAAGCACCCGCCTGATGGGCCACCAATTTGAACTGCCTTAAACTTACCGCCGTTTCTTACACCGCCACCAATTTCAAATATAATTTGCCTTAAAGTTGTGCCCATAGGAACTTCAATAAGACCGGTATTGTTTACGTTGCCAGTAAGCGCAAAGGCTTTCGTGCCCGTGCTTGTTTCCGTACCCATACTCTTAAACCATTGATAACCTTTAGAAATAATCAATGGAACGTTAGCAAACGTCTCAACGTTATTAAGAACGGTTGGTTTATCAAATAAGCCGTGTTCAACAGTTCTTGGTGGTTTTGTTCTAGGCATACCACGTTTACCTTCAATAGACGCAGTTAGTGCTGAACCTTCACCACAAACGAACGCGCCAGCACCACGATTGATGTGTAAGTTAAAGTTAATTCCAGAACCTAAAATATTTTCACCAAGCAAACCTAATTCAGTTGCTTGTTTAATAGCGTTTCTTAATCTTGCAACTGCCAAAGGATATTCTGCACGAACGTAAATATACCCTTCGGTTGCGCCCGTTGCAATACCTGCAATAAGCATACCTTCAAGCATAGCGTGTGGATTGCCTTCCATAACAGACCTATCCATAAACGCGCCTGGGTCACCTTCGTCACCATTACATACAACGTATTTAGGGAAGTTGTTTTGGCGTGCAACTTGGCTCCATTTTCTACCGGCAGGGAATCCACCACCACCACGACCACGAAGACCAGATTCGCTAATTTCATTAACGATATCTTCAGGTTTCATTTCAAACAAAGCCTTCTCTAATGCTTTATAACCACCTTTAGCAATGTATTCGCCTATATCTTCAGAATCAATATGCCCACAATTTTCAAAAACTATTCTTGATTGTTTTTTATAGAAAGGTATTTCTTCTTGTTTAGCAAATTCTGGATTCTTAGCGTAAACTAACCTTTCAACCAAAATATCGTCTTTGATTGATTTTTCTATAATTTCATCACAATCTTCTGGCTTAACCTTTGTATAAAGCCAACCTTGTGGTTCAATTCTAAGAAGTGGACCTAATTCACAAAAGCCATTACAACCAGTCTTCTTTAATCCAACTGGATGTTCAATGTGTTCTTCAAGTGAAAGTTGAATTTGTAAATTATTTTCTTTGCAAATTTCTTGTAATCTATCGTATATCTTTAAAGCACCACCAGCGATACAACCGGTACCTGCACAAATAAGAATTTTCTTTTGCTGAGCATTTAGTTCGGCTGAACAATTTTCTCTAAACTCTCTTAACTGATTAACATTCAAAAATTTAGGCATTTTCTTCCTCCCTAATTTTCTTAATAACTTCCCTAACCTTTTCAGGGGTCATTGCAGAGTGAACGGTTTCGTTAACCATCATAACAGGCGCTAATCCGCACGCACCTAAGCAAGATACAGTTTCAACGGTAAACATTAAATCATCCGTTGTTTTTTGGTTTTCTTTTAAACCTAAAATCTTTTTAAGTTCGTTTAGTACGGGTACAGAGTGACGAACGTGGCAAGCAGTTCCATCACAAACCTTAATAACGTACTTGCCTTTTTGGTCAAGTGAAAAGTTTTCATAAAAGGTGACAACGCCAAAGATTTTGGCTTCGCTAATATTTAACTTCTTTGATAAATATGGGAAGATTTCTTTTGGTAA
>JAZRDW010000055.1:0-2126 GCA_045660505.1 Christensenellaceae bacterium
AGCATTCTATTAACTGAAAAATATCCACCAATATCACGCAAGAAGTTAACGTAATTTAATTCTAAAAGCCAGTCTGCATTATTAGCGATAATTGCTGGATTTTCGCCATCAAAATTGATAAACCTTGACATTTGTTCCTTAAAGCACTCAATATTATGCTTAATAGTTTCAACGGTTAACATTTGGCGCATATCACTTCTACCTGATGGGTCGCCTATCATACCAGTACCACCACCAAATAATGCAATAGGTTTATGGCCGTATCTTTGCATCCAAGCCATTGCCATAATAGGAATATAGTGTCCTATATGTAAACTGTCAGCAGTTGGGTCAAAACCAACGTAAAAAGCAACGCTTTCATTACCCAACTTTTCATATAATTCATCTTCATAAATAGTTTGTTTAACAAATCCACGTTCTTTAAGAACGTCTAATACGTTTATACTCATTTTAATCACCTAAGCATTTATTTCTTTAATATCAAAAGATTTTTTAATTATTTCCTTTCCTTGGTTTAGGCTATCAATTTCACCCTTAGCAAGCATTTGTGCTAATAAATTACCTATTGCAGTTGCTTCAACAGGGCCTGCAATAACTTTTTTGCCAGAATAACTAGCAGTTAAGTTATTTAGCAACACGTTTTGACAACCACCGCCAACAATATTAATTGCATTAAATTCCATATTGTAAATATCTTGAATTTGTTTAACGGATAAATCGTATGAATGTGCCAAACTTGCGTAAACGCAAAGTGCAACTTCACCCACCGTATTAGGAACTTTTTGGTTTGTTTTTTTGCAATAATCTTTAATAGCGTCAATCATACTTGTTGGTGCAAAGAAAGAAATATCATTAACGTCAACAATACTATTAAAATCTTTAACTTCGCTTGCTAAATCAGCAAAATCAACAAAACTATACTTATCGTTATATTCCTTTTTAACACATTGAATCATCCATAAGCCCATAATATTCTTTAAGAAACGAACGCTTTTGTTATAACCACCTTCGTTTGTAAAACCCGAAGTTCTAGCCCTTTCCGTTGTAATTTCAATAGGTGTTTCAACACCGAATAGTGACCAAGTTCCACTTGAAATGTATAAAGGCATATCTGTTGATGGAACTGCCATTACTGCACTTGCCGTGTCGTGTGTTGCTGGCAAATAAACTTCAGCGTCAAAACCAACTTCTTTAGCAATTTCATCTTTCAACTTACCAACTAAAGTGCCTGGCATTGATAAAGGCTTAAACAAATCTTTATTAAACCCTAATTTGTCAATTAATTCATAATCCCAGTCCCTTGTTTTAGCGTTAAGCATAGAAGTTGTTGATGCGTTAGTATATTCGTTTCTCTTAACCCCCGTTAACAAGAAGTGCAAGTAATCTGGCATCATTAAAAAGGTTTTTGCCTTTTGCAATTTGCCACTTTTTTTATCACAATAAAGTTGGAAAATTGTATTGAACACTTGTTTTTGGATACCTGTTCTTTGATATAATTCTTGTTCAGAAATTAATGCAAATACTTCGTCAATAATAGATAAAGTTCTATCATCACGATAAGAATAAACTTCGCCTAACAAATTATCGTTTTCATCTAATAGTGCATAGTCAACACCCCAAGTATCAATGCCGATACTTGAAGGAATAGTTCCATCATCTTTACACTTTTTTAAGCCTGCAACAATATCTAAAAATAAACCTTTGTCATCCCAAACAAGTTTGCCATCAATACTAGTTGCCCCGTTCTTAAAACGGTAAACTTCTTTTAAGTTTAACTTACCGTTATCAAGCCAACCTAAAATATGGCGACCACTTGATGCACCGATATCAATTGCTAAAAAATAATTTTTCATTTACACTCCAAAACCACAATATATTGTGGTAAACAAAATTTTAATAACAAGTCCATTATACTTTATAAAGAAAAACTTGTCAATCTTTTTATAAATAAAAAGCATATTTAATAAATAAAAAAAAGGCGTTTGAAAACGCCTAATTAAAACACGAATATACCAACTTAAACCAACCTATTTTTTTCTGCCGATATTTATAAATGAAAACACAATTAAACCCAAATTAACCCCTAAAAATAAACCTATAATAAAACCTAACATATGCTCACCAAG
>JAZRDW010000056.1:0-1938 GCA_045660505.1 Christensenellaceae bacterium
ACATTCAACAGGGTTGATAACGTAGTTTTTAATAGCAGTAAGTTGTTCGCTAGTTAACTTGCCGTTAATAGCATAAACCTTTGCAGTTTTAACAACAGGGCGATTGCCTGCTGAGAATAATTGAATACATTGTGCTGCAGAATCTGCCCTTTGGTCAAATTGACCTGGCAATGGTTCAACTGCAAAAATATAATCTGCGTTAGGTAATTTTTCAAAAGTATCGTCAATTTGTGGTTCGGAAAATACTGCGTTAATGCACTTATCAAAAAGGTCTTTTTCAATATCTTCCACGTCATAACGGTTAATAACTTTTAAACTTTCAATTCCATTAATTTTTAATAGGGTTTCTAATTCATTTTTTAATGAAGATGCTTCGTTAGCAAATTCTTTCTTTTTAGCAACGTAAATTCTATAAACCATAATTATTTTCCTTCCTTTGCTTTTAATGCACGCCCACCAATATCAGAGCGATAGTAAGCATTTTCAAAATGTATTTTATTAACTTTTTCGTATGATTTTTTAATTGCACCTTCAAGTGTATCATCAATAGCAGTAACGCCTAAAACACGGCCACCATTAGTTAAAAGGCGTCCATTTTCAAGTTTAGCACCTGCAACGAAAACGTTTTCTCTATCAGTATCAAAGGTAATTTCAAAACCTTTATCATATTTTTCTGGATAGCCTTTACTTGCCATAACAACACAGCAAGCACTCTTATCTTCCCACTCAACGTTTATGTCGGCAAGAGTTTCACTTTCAACTGCTTTCATAATGGTGAATAAATCAGTTTTAAGTAATGGCAACACAACTTGAGTTTCTGGGTCACCAAAACGGCAGTTATATTCAATTACCTTTGGTCCTTTTGGCGTAAGCATTAAGCCAAAGTATAAGCAACCTTTAAATTTTCTACCTTCTTTATTCATTGCGTCCATTGTAGGGATAAATATTTTTTCCATACATTCTTTAGCAATTTTTTCGGTGTAATATGGGTTTGGTGCGATAGTACCCATACCACCCGTGTTTAAGCCTTTATCAAAATCTAAAGCACGCTTATGGTCCATTGAAGAAATCATAGGAACAAGCGTTTTACCATCAGTAAAAGATAAAACTGAAACTTCTGGACCGGTTAAAAATTCTTCAATAACGATATTTGAACCAGATTGCCCAAACATTTTATCTTCTATCATACCTTTAACGGCCTCTTTTGCTTCTTCTAGGGTGTTAGCAATGATAACGCCTTTACCAAGGGCTAAGCCATCTGCTTTAATAACGATAGGCATATCACACTTGTCTAAATATTTATAAGCAGAATCAATATCAGAAAAAGTTTCATATTCAGCAGTTGGAATATTATACTTTTTCATTAAATTCTTAGAAAAGATTTTGCTACCTTCAATAATAGCCGCCTCTTTTGTAGGGCCAAAACAAGGAATACCCTTTTCATTTAGTAAGTTTACTGCGCCTAAAACTAGTGGGTCGTCTGGAGCAACAACGGCAAAATCAATTGCGTTTTCTTTTGCCCAAGAAGTAACCTTTTCAACGTCTTTAACGTTAATATCAACGGTGATAGCGTCGTTTGCGATACCGCCGTTACCAGCGATAGCGTAAATAGTATCTATTTCTTTACTTTTACATAAACTTTGGATAATAGCGTGTTCTCTACCACCATTACCAACAACTAAAACTTTCATTACTCTCTCCTTAATATTAGTGGTGGAATAAACGCATACCTGTAAATGACATAACTATATTTCTATCATCACAAGCCTTAATAACCAAATCATCTCTAACAGAGCCACCAGGTTCTGCAATATAACTAACGCCACTCTTATAAGCCCTTTCAATATTATCGCTAAATGGGAAGAAAGCATCAGAACCTAATGCAACGCCCGTTATTTTAGATAAAACTGCTCTCTTTTCTTCTCTAGTAAAGAGTGA
>JAZRDW010000057.1:0-1557 GCA_045660505.1 Christensenellaceae bacterium
TTTATATATTTATCTAAAAAGGAATTAAATTTTTTCCACCGAAGAAACGGTTAAAATTTTATCTTTAACGGTAAACTTAATATTTATATCTGCAAAAGTTAAGCCGTATTCCTTTCCGTCATCTTGGTAAGATGGTCTTGGGTCGTCTTCTAAGCACTCAATTAGTGGGGTAAGTTTATCACTTGGTATAATTTCTTTAATACTATCTGGTATAACAACTTCTAACTTATAATCTTTTTGATTTTCTGCATATCCATTAATAGCATCAATATGGCAGTCGGTAAAAGATAAGTAAGGCTTAATATCGTAAATAGGTGTTCCGTCAAGTAAATCTGCGCCCGAAACAATTAAAACAGAGCCAAACTCTTTAGTTTTTTCCACCCTTTCAAGTTTAACTGAAGAAAGCCCTATATTATTTGGTCTAAAAGGACTTCTACTAGCAAAAACGCCTACCTTTTTATTGCCACCAAGCCTTGGTGGGCGAACTAAAAAACTATAATTTTCAGTATGCGCTTTAGAAAAATCAAAAATCAACCAAAGGTAAGAAAACTCTTCTATTCCACGCAAAGCATCATCATTTCTAAATTCTTCGTTAAAAATTATTGTAGAAATAACACTTTTTGCCCTACCACTTTGGCGAGGGATACCAAACTTAAACTTAAAATCATTTTTAATATAGCCGATAGGCTTAATTATAAAATTTTCCATAAATAAATTATACTATTTTTTTATTAAAGATGTCTATTATATTTTATAAAAATAAAAAAGGGGGAATAACTTTCCCCCTAAAAAATAGATTATTCTTTATTTTCCTTTAATTTTGCCCAACGCTTAACCATATCTGCAACGGAAATTGCAAGTTCATTTAAGTCCCAACCCGTTGTGTTAAGAATAATATCGTAAGACTTTCTATGCCCCCATTCGCCATCAGAAATAATATAGCGCGTGCGCGCACGGTTTTTATCTATGCGTTGGATATTCTTTTTTATTTGTTTATCGGTAAGATTTTCATTTTCATCAGCACGGGCTTTGCACCTTTCAATTTTGGCTTGCATATCAGCGCAAACAAAAATATCAAACGGCTTAAATTCGCTAAGCAAAACGTCTGCATTACGCCCAACGATAACGCAATCCCTACCAAGTGAAGCAATTTCTTCAATAACCTTTCTTTGTTCAATTAAAATGTTCGTTTGTGGAACGTTAATAATAAAAGGCGAAACAAAAGAATGGCTAAAAGTAAACGGTATTGATTGCCAGTGGTTGCCATCTAAAGTAGAATCAACAACCTTTTCATCTAAGTTGTGCCTTTCAGCAATTTTAGCAATAATTTGTTGGTCATAGTAATCGTAGCCAAGATGCTCTGCTAAATGCTTAGCAAACTCCCTGCCACCGCTACCGAATTCACGGCTAATCGTTATAATATTCATAAAATCCCCCTAAAAAAATAAATATAAAAGCATTACCTATAAGAAAAAAGAGCAAAACTTCTTTTACCTTATTATACCAAAAAATCTTAAAAAAATCAACCCCTTTTTAAAAAATGGGTTTTTAGCAGTA
>JAZRDW010000058.1:0-3863 GCA_045660505.1 Christensenellaceae bacterium
TCTTCAATATTAACGTTGCTTTGTGCTAAACAAGTGCTAACGCCTGCGATAATGCCAGGCTTGTCTTTCCCTATAACTGTAACTATAACTTTCATTATTCTTCTCCTTCAGATTGAGTTTGATTTTCTAAAATTTCATAACTTATTAAAACGTTGCCTTGAGTAATATACTTAACGGTAGCGTAAGTTTCAATTTGTGGCAAATCTTTTTCAGCAAAAACTAAAACCTTTCTTTCATAATAGTCGTTTTTATATTTATTCCACTCTAAAAAAATTAAAGCCTTAAAATCAACGCCGTCTTTAATATGGATACTTTCTTGATATTCAAAAAAGTTTCCTATTGTGGTTTCTTTTATACCTTCGTGTAGGTTTTTATTTAATTTATAAAAACACTTAACCCTTGTTATAGGAATACCTATATAGATAAACGAAAATATAACCATTATTACCGTTAGTGCGTAGTGAATAATTTTAACCGTTGTAATTTCTTCAGCCATATACGGCAAGGTTGTATACCATATAAACAAACCTATGCTTGCTAAAAGGTATATGCCAAAAATTATCCAATAAACTAAAAGCGTTTGCTTATATTGTTTTTGTGCCTTATATAATTGTTCTTCCTTAAAATAATCTATCATACTTGACCTTTACTTTTATTTATAATCTGTGCGAATTTTTATTAATTTTTGGTTTTCTATCTTAAATAGTTCGTATCTATTTGAATATTCTGCCATTATCAAATTTGGGTTTTGCTGTACCCTATAATACTTAGGTTTTTCGCCATCTGCGTCAACAAGTGCATTGTTGTTCACTTGTGAAGTTGTATCCCCGCCGTCTTGAGTAGTGTTAACGGTTGGTTCAACGATTTGAACGCTTTTATTTTTATCTTTATTCTTTTTTTCTTTCTTTTCCGTTTTACCACCCGTAAAAATTGCTTTTATGGTGGCAATTATTGCATAAATAAAAGAAATTATTAAGGCTATGTAAAAAATTAAAAGTATTACGGGAACTGCCTTAAAAACCCCCGTTAAAAAGAGAATTGCGCCAATAACTGCAACAAATAGCGCTGGCTGAAGATTGACGTAACTTAAAATTTTATAGATAAAACCAAAAATCTTTTTAATCAATCTTCTTTCCCCCTTTTTAATTTTTATTTATTCATTTAGTTAATAAGCCCTTTAATCTTTTGCCCAAAAAGATGCACGGTATTCAAAAAAGCATTGTTAATTGACCAAGTTTCCACAACGCCAACTATTTGGCTTTCCCTACAAGTGCCTAAATCTCTACTATCACTACTTGCATTTCTGTTATCGCCAAGATAAAAAATTTCATCTTCTTCTAGCAGGTAAGTTTTGCCTATTTCAAACTGAACGTCGTGATATAAGTGCAAAGCTAAACCAAACTCATCTTTATATTTTTGACCGTTAATAAAAACGTAACCACTTTCATCAAACATAATTTCATCACCACTAGTGGCAATTACCCTTTTAACTAACCAGTAACTCTTTTCCCCTGAAATAATAACTATATCACCCTTTTTGCTTTCTTTAAGGCGATTTGCAATCAATAAGTCGTTAGTGTGGAGCGTTGGTTCCATTGATTTTCCCGATACGCTTACGTTAAAAAACACAAATTGGCTTAAAAACATTATAACAGTCATAACCAAAGTCATCACAAGCAAGGTTATTATAAAAGAAAAGTCAGATTTTTCTTTATTTGACTGTGTTTCTAATAAACTATCCTTTATTTTATGCATTAACTTCCTCACAAGGAATATATTTTTTTGTTAATCTATCTGCTTGGTCAACAGACACGAAAACTGCCCTTCCACATTTTAAGCATTTAATTTTGATATCTGCGCCCGTGCGTACAATAAGCCACTCATTTCCACCACAAGCGTGATTTTTTTTAGAAATTATCTTTCCGCCTTCGCTATATACCATAACCATTAACCTTTAATATCGTGTTTTATATTGCAAAAATCTTTATCCTAAAAATCGGATTACTTTTATTTATAAAAATTATACCCAAAGAATATTGTTTAATAAAAATTCCCCATCTTTCATATCAAACTCAACGGCGTTAATTTTATCAAAGGTTTTAAGCGCCATACCTTCAATGGTCTTAAACTTATTTATTTCCACCTTGATATTTTGCCAAACTTCCCCACCAACAATATTTTGTTGGCAACCGTATTCTATCTTTTCGCCAAAATAATCGCTTATAAGTTTTATTGTTAAAACCCCGCTTTCTTTTGCAAAAACGTCTAGCATAAGAATTGAGCCTTCAATAGGCATATCCTTTTTAGTATTAAACTTAAAAGACAACAAGCCAAACTTTGAACAAATGCCATCAATACCCATAGGGCCTTTATCTACAAAAACCATAGGTGCTTGTTCAATATTGATTTTAGAACTATTTAATCTTTCAGGGTGGGCTAAAGTGAAAACACTTTCATTACCACATATCCTTGAAGAATATAAAATTTTTGATTTATGCTTAAACGCAACTTCTTCAGGAGAGAATTTTTTATTTATTACCCTTGTTGACAAAATAAAACCATTATCATAATAAATTTGTGCAAAAAAGGTTGCTTGCCCTGATAAATGATATGGTAAATATTCAAAGCAATAACAATTATCCACCTTTTCAAAATCACACACCTTCACCCAAGAGCGTTCTGCGGGAACAAAAATTTCTTCAGATGCGTAAAGTTCAATCTTTTTAGGTTTGCCGTTTGTTGAAACCTTAATTTCCAACTTGCCATTTTTAATTTCACAACTAATATCGCTTTCAGGATTAAATTTTGAAGTTCTGCTTGATAAAAATTTATCAAAGAATAAACTTGCCATTGCAAAGGCTTCCCCACTAACCCTATCAATATATCCAACAGAATAGTGAACGGCACTAAACACCTTTTCACTTATACGGGTAACGGTATCGGCAGAACGGTCCAAATCATACTCTTTACTGTTTGTTGGCGAAAGCATTAACACCGGGCATTCAACGTGCATTGCATAGGCTTGTGGTTCAATACCTGCAATGAACTTATACATATTGTCTGAAAATTGTGGTTCGTTTTGACCACCGAATTTATATATACCTTGATAACCACGCCAGCCTGCGTTTAATGCAAACACAACGCATTTTAAGCCTTTATCAGTTCCAGCAACCTGCCACATACAAGTTGCAACTTCGCCCATAGCAAAACCACCAACGCTTGAAACGAAAGGTTGTTTTCTTAAATATTTTAATGCGTACCTTAAGGCAACAGCCCATTCATACCAACATGTGTTCATTGCATCCGTTGGAACATTAAATAAATTATCTTTAACTTCAAAATAATTTGCGTAAGAAATTGCTTGTGGGTAAATAGTATAAAACTCAGAGTTTTCATTTTTACCTGCAATATCAACAGATAAAACTGTATACCCGTTATTAACAAAACTCAAAACCAAATCATTATCAAAACCACTTTCAAAATCTTGGCAGAGTAAAATTGCAGGTGCTTTTTGTTCACCCTTTTTTGAAACTAGAGTAGCATAAATCTTAACGCACTCTTCCCCCTTAACTTGACCGTTAATGTAAAGAGAAGTATAAACAATATCCCCGCAAGTTTTTTCTTCAATAACTTGGGCTAAAGGGGTAGATGAAATATTAAATTTTTGCCAAATTGTTGTAGGTGTTAAAATATTACCTGCCATAATTACCTCAATTTATAAAAATTTAAACATTTTCAAAATTAAAAAAATAGTTTAAATTTAAGTTGATTTTTGATAAATATTAGTTTATAATGGTTTCTACCGCTTTGATTAAAGGCGATAAACCCCCTTTATAATTATACTAGTTTATATATTATATAAT
>JAZRDW010000059.1:0-4302 GCA_045660505.1 Christensenellaceae bacterium
GCCTTAGCAATGATAACGCTTTCGCCTTGGTTTTTAACTTCAAAATAGAAGAAGTGGTCTGGCGCAGTTTTCTTGCCAACGCTTTGGCCGTTAACGAAAAGTTCTACTTCTGGTTGGTTAGAATATACGGTGATTTTTGTAATATCTTCAACACGGTCAACATACCTTTTCCCACATAAGTGAACGAAAGGTTCATCACTAAGCCATGCTTTGTAAGCATAGAAAGCATCTTTTTTATACTTCCTATCCATAGTTACTAAGCCCTTATGGTTTTGTCCGTTTTCGCCACCTTCGGCACGGGCATCAGCACCAAAGTCAAACATATTCCAAACGTGTGTTGCCCACATAAACTTTCTTGTAAATAATTGCTTAATAAGTTCTTCGTGGTAATATGCTTGATATTCTTCGGTATAGTCGCCTTGGAATGGATTACTGCTATGCCAGTTTAACGCTTCACAGCCGTATTCTGAACAGCCGATAGGAATTGTTGGGTGTGTTTTATGGAATTTATCAAACCAAGGTCCGTTCATTGAAGTATCCCCACCATACCAACCAAAGTAATGGTTATATGAAACAACGTCTGGAATTTGCAAATAAGGGTCATCCATTTTGCACATTGAAACGGCTGCAATAGTTGTTAAACGGGTTTTATCCATTTGATGTGCTAAATCGTTTAATATTCTATGATTTTCTAGTAAATCTTCACTAGAGCCTGCGATTGAAATTTCGTTAGAAAGCCCCCAAACAACTATACATGGGTGATTGTAATTTTGAACGATTAACTCTTTCATTTGTGAAATAGTGTTTTCCCTACCAGTTGGCATATGTCTAGAAATGTAAGGAATTTCTGCCCAAATAACTAAACCCTTTTCATCACATAAATCATAAAAATATTGGTCGTGTTGATAGTGTGCAAGCCTAATAGTAGTTGCACCAACTTCCATAATTAAATTAATATCTTCTTCGTGGTGTTCTGGTAAAAGTGCATTGCCAAAACCCGTTCTATCTTGGTGGCGTGAAACACCACGCAAAGGATATTCTTCGCCGTTAAGAATAAATCCGTTATCTGGGTCAATTCTAAATGAACGGCAACCAAAACGACTGCAAACGTTATCTACAACTTCACCATTTTCAACGATTTCAACTTCTGCACAATATAAATATGGGTCTTTTCTACCATGCCATAAATGAACGTTTTTAATTTCAAAATCAACCTTTAAATCGGTAGTTTCTATTTTTGCAACTTCATTTTCTTCTTTGTCGTAAATAGTATAAACTAACTTTTGGTTTTCGGTTAAGTTTTTAACGAATACTTCAACTTCAACTTTAGCATCTTTTTCTAAAATAGTTGGGGTAATCATTAAACCCTTGCCACCAAAGTAATCTAAATCAAAGTGGCTATTAGAAACACAAATTAAATTAACGTTACGGTACATACCACCATAGAAAGTAAAGTCTGCCATTTGTGGGTAAACCCTTTCGTTTGGAGAGTTATCTACAACAACGGCAATTTCGGTTTGTTCTGTTAAGTAGTTAGTAATATCTGCACGCCAAGTAGAATAACCACCGTCGTGACTAGCAATTTCTTTGCCGTTAACAAAAAGTGTTGCAGATGAATTTGTGCCACAAAATTCTATATAGTATAAATCAGCCTTAACTAAGTCTTGCTTGTTTATAGTTTTAAGATAAACGCATTGACCACGGAAGTAATCATTACCGCCGTCATATCCGTCTGTTGCGTTCCAGGTGTGTGGAATATTTACCTTTTCTACGCTAGATAAATCAGCGCAAGGGAAACTAGAGTTTTTAACGAAAGACCAGTCATTATTTATATTGATAATATTTCTCATATATTCTCCTTTTTTTATAATGCACCCAACCGAAACGGCGGGTGCATTGCAAATTTAACTTTTATTAATGTTCTTCAGATGGATAAACGTTAAATTGTTCACCTTCATCAACAACAGGTTCGCCCTTTCTTTCAGTAAGTTCAGTATTCATTTTGTCTAAAGTTTTCTTGTCAAGGTTATAAATAACGCCTAAACCGATAAATTGAAGTAACGCTGAGAACAAGAAAGTGCCTGCAACTAAATAACGCATGTTAACTGCAACTTCCCATAATTGATTGCCTTCGTTTGCGCCGTTATAACCAAGCGCAACCATTATAACAAGAACTAATGCAGGGCCAACGCCTTGCGCAAGTTTTCTAAAGAATGAGTGCAATGAGTAAACCGTGCCTTCTTCTCTGTTGCCTGTTTTCCATTCGTTATAGTCAATAGCATCCCCCATCATAGCCCAAGAAACTGTTGAATAAATACCAAGGCCTAATGAATAGAATAGTTGGAAAACAATATATAATACAAGGTCTAAACCTGTGTTGCCTGGGGTTATAATAAATAAACCAGCAGCAGCGAGTATTGAAATGATAGAACCAAAGGTTGCTAATTCTTTTTTACCATATTTAGCAACCATTTTACGGGCAAGTGGTGTAAACGCTAAAATAGGTATCATAGAGAACAATTGAACTACACCGGAAATTTGAACGTTATTATAATATGATTGGAAAATAACGGTTACGGCTGTGGTAGCGCCTTGCATACCGATAAACATACCCATAGCGGCAAGTGTTGCGCCAACTGCTGGGCGGTTTTTTAGGAAGTTGCCCATAGCCTTAAAGATGTTAAATTTAGGTGTTTCATCATTAACTAATAAATTATCTTCAATACGGATTTCAGTATTCTTAATCATAAATTGGAAGCAAAGGAAACCTAAAACACCCATAATTAACGCAGCGAAGAAAACTCTTTCACCGATAAGGTTATCGTTAGCATCATAAATTAAGAAAGGTAATAATACCATAGGAACCATATTACCAAGTAATGAACCGATTGAACGCCAAGCAGAGAGCGATGCCCTATCTTTAACGTCATTAGAAATCAATGATAATAATGAACCGTAAGGAACGTTAGCAACCGTATAGAAAGCATCCCAAACAACGTAGCCTGCAATAAAGATAATGAACTTTGCCCAAACAGGTGCGTTAGGGAACGGTAAGAAACAACAAGCACCACCGACTATTAAGCCGATAGAACCAACAAGGATATATTGCAAGAATTTATTTCTCTTATACTTGCGTTTATCTGCGTCTATGAGTGAACCGATAAGTGGGTCGTTAATAGCATCCCAAACTTGAACGATAATAAGCAATAATGCGTACCACAAATCCATTTTCATGAATTGTGTCCAGAAAATTGCCATAGTGCCTTTAAGCGCAAAACTCATATTGCACCCAAGGTCGCCAGCAGCATATGCTAAACAGTCACGCATACCAAAAGGACGCTTGCCGTTAGCATCAACCTTAACTTCTTTTTCCATTTTTGTACCCCTTTATTTTTTTTGGTAAAAACATTTACCTAAATTAATGAATATATTATACCTTAAATTTAAATGCATAATAAGTATTTTTTTAATGTTTATTTGTAATATTTTCATATATATTTAAAAAATCGTTGTTTTTTTGCAAAAAAAGTGGTATTATTTTAATAATAATTTAACTTTAGGCGTTAAAATGGAATACAAACATCAATTAGACTTTATTATAAGTGTTTTTAAAAAAAGTAATATCCCTTTTTATTTAATTGAAGGAAATAGATTTTCTTCAAAAGAAGAAGATTTTTTTGATGCCACTTCCTTTTTTTCTAAAATAGCCACTTGGCTAAAACCTAGCGTTCTTTATAAATATACCGACACATTTAAAAGAAATTATAGGTTTTTTTTATTGCCAAACAATAAGCCTTTAACACTATTTTGCCTTGGGCCTTTTCTTAGCGAAAGGGTTAGCGAAGAAGAAGTTTTAGAACTTTGTGAAATTAACGGCTTTTCCCCAACAACTATCCGTTCTTTTAACGAATATTATTATTCACTACCCGTTTTATCAGAAAATTCACACCTTTTAATAATGCTATATTGCTTTTGTGAAACAATTTGGGATACTAGTGCTTTAACTATTTTAGATTTTTCCAAAGAAAATTCTGCCGTTTATCAACCTTTTAGTAAATCGGTGTTAAATCCAACCCCAAACGAATCTATGGTAGATGAAAAAACCATTGAACATAGATATGCTTTAGAAAATAAACTTTTGTATGCAGTAAGTTTAGGGCAAGCGCACTTAATAAGCGATTTTACTTCTTCATTTTCAACAAACGTTTTGGAACAGCGTTCAGCCAACCCTTTGCAAAATGCAAAAAACTATTCTATAATTATGAACACGCTTTTAAGAAAAGGTGCTGAACACGGTGGGGT
>JAZRDW010000060.1:0-1889 GCA_045660505.1 Christensenellaceae bacterium
CATTTATCCAAGTAGGAACTTTATAATTTTTATCATAAATTGTTAACTGAAATCTTGTTGGCGAAAAAGTAATTTCCCCTAAAAAATCTTTATTTAACCCTATAAATAAACCATTTCCTATATCAAAACAATAAAAATATAAACCTATATCTAATTTTAGTTTACACTCAAAATAGCCATCTTTTTTGTCCATTTTAAGGCGCAAATCTTCAATTTCTTTATCATTTTTGACAAGCAAAATACAAGAGTCAAAATCACCTTTGACTCTTAATATTAATTCAAAATCACTTGGAACTGCACCCAAATAATTCTTATAGAATTTGTCTAATGGATTAAAGCAACACATTAAATTATTTTATCCTTTTTAGTCCCCAAATATTTTCAGCGTATTCATTAATACTTCTATCGCTAGCAAAAATACCTGCAGTAGCAATATTGTTAAGACTTTTCTTAGCCCAAAGCATTTTATCTTTATAAACGCTATCAACCTTTTCGTGAATATCGTGGTATGCACCAAAATCTGCAAGGCACATATAAGGGTCTGCGATAGGTGAACCTGTTAATAAATATTGCGCTATATCACTAAATGTTTGACCATTAAAGCCGATATTCAGGGCATTTATAACCTTTTCTAACTTTTTATTGTTCATATAGTAAATAGAAGAATTATAGCCTTGTTTCCAAAGCCTATCAACTTCTTCAGTAGTTAAGCCGAATATGAAAATATTGTCATTACCACATGCTTGTTGCATTTCAACGTTAGCACCATCAAGCGTACCAACGGTTAATGCACCGTTAATCATAAACTTCATATTACCCGTGCCACTTGCTTCCTTCCCTGCTTGTGAAATTTGTTCACTAACTTCGGTCGCCGGCATAAGTTTTTCAGCCATAGAAACGCAATAATCTTCCATATAGATTACGCTTAATTTTTCGTTAATTTTTGGGTTTTTCTTAATATCTTCACTTAAACAACAAATAAGTTTAATAATTTGCTTAGCAAAATAATAACCTGGCGCTGCCTTTGCACCAAAAATAAAGGTTTTTGGTTGAACATCTAAATCTGGGTTTTCTTTTAGTTCATTATATAATGAAATAATATATAATGCATTTAGAAGTTGGCGTTTATATTCATGCAACCTTTTTGCTTGAACGTCAAATAAAGAATTTGGGTCTATTATAACGTTTTGCTTTCTTTTTGCATATTCACAGAATTGTAATTTTTTAATTTTCTTAATTTCATTAAGTTTTTCTAAAACTTGCTTATCATTTTCAAACTTCTTAAAATCAATAAGTTTACTTGCATCTAAAACATAGCCATCACCTATGCAATCATTAAGCAAATCACATAATTCTGGATTAGATTGACAAAGCCATCTTCTATGCGCAATGCCATTAGTAACGTTCTTAAATTTATATGGGTAAACTGAATAGAAATCACTAAAAATACTATTTTTAATAATTTCACTATGAAGTGCAGATACACCGTTAACTGAGTGTGATGCAACAACACTTAAATTAGCCATTTTCACTTGATTATGTGAAAAAATACTCATTCTATCAATTTTATCCCAATCTCCTGGGAACTTATCCCACATTTGTGCGCAAAATCTTTGGTTAATTTCCCTTAAAATCATGTGAATTCTTGGTAGTCGCCTTGCAATTAAGTCTTCACTCCACTTTTCTAAGGCTTCACTCATAACGGTATGGTTAGTATAAGCAACCGTTCTAGAAACAATATCCCAAGCATCATCCCAAGAAAAACCTTTTTCATCCATAAGAATACGCATAAGTTCAGGGATACATAGCGCTGGGTGGGTATCGTTAATGTGTATAGCAGCCTTTTCAGGTATACTAGAAAGTGAACCATAGCGTTTAATATGGTCTTG
>JAZRDW010000061.1:0-4125 GCA_045660505.1 Christensenellaceae bacterium
GGCCTCCGACTTAACGTTTAGTTCTATATTATCACTTGCTACTTTTTGTTCTTTTTTTGCGTTAAAATTATATATCTTATGCAATTTTACCAAGTTATATCTCAAAATAAACGTAGGTAAAAGATTTAAAAACGCACCGACCAGCGCAACTGGTAGTCCAAATAAATAAAAATACTTTAACGGATATAAAAATATAACTAAAAAGCCTAAAAATATACTTACAAAATGTATTAAAACACCATAATTACTTTCAACAATAAATCTACCTATAAATTCATTGTCGTTAGGCTTTGCCACCTTGGTTTTGTGAAAGGAAGTAAAACAACCAAGTTCAAGAACTTCATCTTTCCACTTTTTTATATTAATTTTATCGTAAAACTTTACTTCGCCCTTACTTGCCGTATAAATTTTTTTATCAATTGTAAACCATTTTCTAGGCAATATCCATCTAATAATAAATGCTATCAATCCACTAATTAAAATTTCAACGATTGTAGAAATTACAACTGCTAAAATTATATAGCCAACACTAAGATTAAATACCGGCATAGCAAAGATTATATCTAAAACGCTAATTATCACCATTGCGCTTAATATTATTATAAAGTATAACATTTTATCCCCTTGCGTACTCTAATTTTTCCCCGTAAACCTGTTCGTATAAATTTTTCCAAGCGTTATAATTTTCATTTTTTAAATATTCTATATTTTCTTTTTCAGTTAAATTTGATTTTGGATAAATAGGTGGCAAAAACCAAATTGTATGCGCTTGAATTTTAAAACCATTAGAATCAAGTTTATCGGTATCTTCCATAGTTATAAAAGACGGAATTATAGGTACGTTATTTTTAACTGCAAATTTATATGCGCCAGGTTTTAACGGTCTAGGTTTTCTATAATTCCACCACATTGCTTGCTCTGGATAAATTAAAATTTTTTCTCCCCTATTAAGTAGGGTTGAAACGGCTTTTAGGAACTTTTTCATTGTGTCAACGTTGCTACTAAGTGGCAAGGTGTTGCAATACTTAAAAAAGAACCCGTAAATGCCCTTAAAGTTAGTGTAATTTCCTTCGCGAATAACTTTATATAGATATTTTCCTTTACCTAAATCATCCTTAATTGCACGATAAACAACGTAATTATCAAACGCGCTAAAGTGATTACAAGTTATTATTGCACCGCCATTAACTAAGCGATAATTTTCTAACCCGTTAACCCCTTTAATAACAAAAGTTCCCTTTTTAATTAAATCTTCATAATATTGTTTTGCTTTTTTGTTAGCAATTTTTTGAAAAAATCTAGTTGAAGGTTTTTCTGCTAAATAATCCACCTTATTAGGTAAAAGCGGAATTGTTATAGGGTCGTCTTCAACGTCAACGTCAAACTTACCTGCCTTTTCAAAATCTTTAATTTTTTGCAAAACCTTAAGTCTATCAACACTCTTTTTATTGATAACGTTTATATATCTATCTTCTCTATTACTTTCTAAATTAGCAAGTGAAACTAACCTTTCTGCAGAAATTTTATCTTTTTGTTTTTGTTCTTCAGTATAAGAATTAAAATCTTGTAATATTTCATTATAAACCGAAGTTTTTCTTGCATAATTCCAAAAATATTCTTTAAGCCTACAATCTTCATAATGCCATGGCTTTGAAGTCATAATATAGTGTATTATTTTATATTCTTCTTTTTTAGGTTTAATGTTGCCATATACCGTGGTATTCCAGCCGTCGTCAAGCCATTTAACTTTGTTATGACACAAGCAATTTAAGTAGTCTTCATCTTGTGTAACAACAAAGGTATAAACGCTTAATAGGTCAATAAATTTTTCTAGTAAATTATTTTTTCTAAACGCCTTACAATTTATAAGTAATACTCCGGCATTAAAGAAATTATTTCTGTCAATACCCATAACCTTTTCTACGTAATTACCAAAAACTTCAGTTTGAATCATAACTTGTTCGTGGCAAGCACCAACGTAGTAATCTTTAACGTTTTCGTTATATAATTTAGAAACGTCACCTAAAACTACTGTATCGCTATCAATATATATTGCCTTATCGTATTCAAGAAACATCTTTGCAATAAACATTCTAAAATAAGTTGTTTTAGAATAATAGTCACGGATAGGCAAATTTGCACTAATCTTTTCAAGTTGTTCTTTAACGCAAATAAATTCAACGCTTAAATTATCGTATTGAAGGTTATTTACTTGGGTTTTCATTTCTTCAGATATACCTGAATTTAATATATAAATTTTATAGAAATAATCTTTACTTGCATTTAATATAAGCGAGTTAATTGATACTATCGTATACTTGACGAAATTATCGTCACACGCATAAAAAATAGGTATTATTTTTTTATTGTTAATTGTGTTTTTACTTAAGTTTTCCATACTATCTCCTTGTGATAAAAAATTTGCTAAAAGCGAATTTACAAGTTTATTGTATTTAAAACTTACCAAAAATACAAGCTTTTTTTCTCTATTATTAACTAAGTAATGGTTGAAGATTTTTCTAGTTTATTTCTACTAATATTTTATATAAAATTTACATTTCTACCAAAGTATCTTTTTACTCTACTATCGGTAGAAAAGTTTACAAAATTGCCTTATTTTATCAATTTTTACCCAAAAAAAAACAAAAACATAAAGCAAGAAAAATTTTCTTGCTTTAGTGTAATTATAAAATTAAGTTATTTTTTTAATGCAATCAAGCCGTAAACCATTAAACCTTGTGAACGGAATTTCTTTTCATATTCCGTTTGAATATTTTCAATTTGATTATTGTTTAATAAGTTAGATATATCTTCAACTAAAAAGTTATTTTCACTAAACATTTCTTTTGAATAAATAAAAAATTGTTCATCATCAGTTTTTTGAAAAACCTTACCACCATCAACTAAAAAATTGTGATAGTTATTAACTAGTGATTTGCAAGTTAGCCTATGTGATTCATAACTTTTTTGTGGATATGGTGGAGAAAAATTAAGGTAAATATTTTGTATACTATTAGGTTTAATATATCTAGGTAAATAATCAGCACCACAATTAAAAAATTTAATGTTTTTAAGGTTTAATTCTTTTGCTTTTTCAGCACTCATAACAACAATATTTTCTAATAGTTCAACGGCTAAATAGTTAATATTTGGGTTTTTAATTGCCTTTTCAATAATAAAGCCACCTTTCCCGCAACCTATTTCTAATTCAACGGGATTTTGATTAGAAAAAAGCACGGAGTAATCTAAATACTTTTTATCTTGAATCGCTAGTTTTATATTAGCAATATCCCTATCGGCAACAAGCAAATAATCACTAACTAAACTTAGCCTTTCACCCAAATGTTTTTTTCTTCTAATTCTCATAAAATATATGCACCTAAAATATTGATAAATATATTTTAGCATTAATTTTAAAAATAGTCTATTATTTATTTAGATATTTACCATTAAAAGTTAATTTTTAAATAAAAAAACCGCCCGTAAAATTTGGGCGGAATTTATAAACTAATTATTATTTTTTAATGCCGAAAATTTTCTTCATAAACGCAGGCATTTCCCTACCTTTTTTAGGTTCTGGTTGTGCTGCAAGTTGTTCTTCAATCTGAGTTAAATCAGGTTTATCAACACTTGTTGCAACTGCGTTTTCAGTTGGGTTTTCATTATTTGTTTCGGCTTGTTCGTTAGCCCTTCTTTCACTTTCTTCAATTTCACGGAGAAGTGGTGGAACCGAAGTATCTATGGTTTCAAAAGTATTAGAAATGCCAACTGCTGGCTTTAATTCTGCTTGACTTTGTTCGCTATTATCTGCAGAAAAACCTGTTGCAATAACTGTAATTTTAACTTCATCAACCATATTTTCATCAATAGTTGCACCAAAGATAATGTTTGCTGAATCATCAATAATCCCTTGAATAAGTTCAGCGGCTTCACTAACTTCGTTAAGCATAAGGTCTTTACCACCGGTAACGTTAATAATAACTGACCTAGCGCCTTCAATAGTAGTTTCAAGTAGTGGACTTGAAACGGCTTGTCTAACAGATTCAATAACACGGTTTTCACCCTTTGCACGGCCTATACCCATGTGCGCTAAACCTTGATTACGCATAACCGTATTAACGTCAG
>JAZRDW010000062.1:0-6600 GCA_045660505.1 Christensenellaceae bacterium
AGGTGGGCGCTACCCAAATAAACCAAATGAAATTGCACTTCCACAATACCTTTATGAATTATTTAAGTATTCAAACAATGCCTCAGATTTTGGTTTATACGGCATAGACGAGCCTGAAAAAATAATAGGGCAAACTATTACAATTGATAAGTTAGAACTTATAATTACCGGTATTTATGACGTTGGCGATATTCCTGAAAAGTTTAAGCCGTTAAAAGATAAGCAATCTTTCTTAGACACTTACCAAAAAAATCAACTTAAAAAAGAATTAACTGACTTAATTGAATATAGTTTCCACACGGTTGGCTTTGTTTCTGAAAACTTCTATGATTATTACAAAGACTTAAACGTGACCGTGGGTAGTAAATCTGCTTATGGTATGGATATGGATAGACAGCCTATTACCGGAAACGTTAATCGTGATACTTACGTAAGCGTTTATACGCCAAGTTCAATTAGCGATTATGCTGAACTTGTTAGTTTTTATGATGAAAACGGCAACCCAACACAATACGATAATAGTGATGATGGCGTTTATTTGGGATTACACAATATAGTTTTAGATAAATATAGGGTGATTAGAACACTACTTAGACCAAAAGTTGATGATGAAACTGCTACTAATGATGAAAAAATTCTGTTTGATGCAGTTGATAAATACGGAACTGAACCATCATTTGACAAGGCTATATTAATCTATAAAGCCTTGTTAGAAAACGAAGAGTTGTTTGACTTTGATATGCCAAAATATTATCATGCAAAAAATTATAAGGGCGAAATAAAAACTTTAACAGTTAAGGGTATTTATTTAGTTAGTAAAGGTCAACAACCGTTTAACTCACAAAAGAAATTCTTTATTAGTGATACGCTATTTGATAATTTTAGTTATATGTTTTCAAAAATAAATGGCAACAACGTTAACTATTTTGATAAATATACAACGAATTATGATTTAGATGCTTTTAATGAAAAATATTCATTTGTTATAACTAAAACTGACAATACTAGAGAACAAACTGCATTTATGTTTAATAGTGCAATGGCAAACTCTAAAAAGGTTATGCTTAACGACGTTTATGATTTATCCGTTGAAGTTGCAGGCATCTTTACTGAAATGCAATTAGGTTTCTTGGTTGCAGGGCTTGTAGTTGGCTTGTTCGCAGTATTGATGCTTTATAACTTTATTTCAGTTGCTATTGAAAATAAGAAGAACGAAATAGGTATTCTCCGTGCCGTTGGTGCTAGCGGGGCTGACGTGTTTAAGATTTTCATTACCGAAGCCTTGATTATTACTTCAATTTGCTTTGTGTTATCATCAATTTTAAGCGTTATTGCTTGTTCGGTAATTAACACAATTGCAGTTGCCTCAATAGTTAAAATTTCTTTCTTAAACTTCAGGTTTATAAACGTGTTGTTCTTATTATTAACGTCAATAATAATAGCCTTTGTAGGCACTTTCTTGCCGGTATTAAAGGCATCTAAGTGTTCACCTGTTGAAAGTATTAAGGCAATTAACTAATTGATTAAACTGCAAAATCAAACTAAATAAAAATAAAATTAAAAGTGCTAACGAATTTTCGTTAGCACTTATTTTTTTACTATTAAATTAAAAGAAATATTAAAAGAAAATTAAACTAAAATATTAAAGTTCTTTAATAATCTTTTTAGGGCATTTTTGAACGCAAAGTTTACAGCCATTACATTTGCTGTAATCAATAATAGGTAGGTTATTTTCCATTGTTATAGCACCGTTAGGGCAGTTTTTAGCGCAAATCCCACAACCTATGCAACCAACCCTGCAAACACTCATAACGTCTTTACCACGGCATTTAGAAGAACAAGCAACGTAAACTTTAGCAGTTTTTGGTATAAGGTCAATAAGGTTTTTAGGGCATTTATAAACACACGCGCCACAAGAACGGCACATAGAAGAAGAAACTAGTGCAACGCCGTCAATAACCTTAATACCGTTTTCACTACAAACGCTTACGCAACTACCTTTGCCTAAGCAAGCAGTAGGGCAGAGTTTACTGCCACCCATAGATAAATTTTCAATAGTGCAATCTAAACTGCCTATATAATCAAATTTATCTAATGCGTTTTTGCCACCTGCACACCTAACAACAGCCATTGTTTTAGGGGCAGAAACGTAAGGAACACCCAAAATTTCTGCAATTGCTTTATTATCTTCATCACTAATAGAACCACAATCGCTAACCTTTGCTTTACCTTCGCTTAATGCTTTAGCAAATTCAGCGCACCCAGCATATCCACAGCCACCACAATTTGCACCACCTAAGTGTGAAGATATTGCTTTAGCAGTTTCATCTTCTTTAACAAAGCAGAGTTTTGATATTAACACTATTAAAAGGGCTAATACAACTGCAAGAACTGCAATAATGCCTACTATAAGTAAAATTTTATTAAAATCAACAGGTCTAAGTAAAAGTTCAATCATATTACTTCCCCCTTAAATTAATGCGAACACGAAGAACGCCATTGCGATAAATGATGCAACTATCAATGCGATAGGGAAGCCTTGTAAAGGTTTTGCAATAGGTAATTTTGCAACCTTTTCCCTAAGCCCACTCATTAAAACAATAGCAAGTGTAAAGCCAAGCCCTGCGAATAAGCCGTAAAGAACGGCAAACCCTAAGTTCATTTGGCTTGCAGAAATACCTATTAAAGATGCCATTTGCGCACTATCAATAACTAATTCAGCAACACCTAAAACGGCGCAGTTGGTTGTTATTAAAGGCAAATAAATACCCATTGAATTATATAGTGCAGGCGAAAACTTTTTTAGCACCATTTCTATCATTTGTACGATAGACGCAATAACGAAGATGAACACTATAATTTCCATAAATTCTATTCCTAGTGGAACAAGAATAAAGGTGTAAATAGGGTAGGTTATTAAACAGGTTAAGGTCATAACAAAAGTTACTGCTAAGCCCATGCCAAGCGCACTCTTAGTATCTTTAGAAACGCCTAAGAAAGGGCAGATGCCTAAGAATTGAACTATAACGAAGTTGTTAATAAACACAGCGGAAATAATAATCATAATAAGTTCAGCCATTATTTATTACCCCCTTCGCTTAAGCAGTTTTCACTTTCAATGTTAGTTAACTCTGCATTTTCTAAGGCAGTTTTTTTCATTTTACTTGCCTTTTCAATTGCGTTAGAAATTAAGGTAAACATTGCTATAAATAAACCGTAGGTAAAGAAAGAACCTGCGCTTGATGCGAAAAAGTCAATCTTAAAATCCCAAAGTTTAAGCCCAAAAATCGTGCCTGCCCCCAAAATTTCACGGAAGGCACCCATTAAGGTTAATGCAAGCATAAAGCCTATACCCATAAATAATCCGTCAAAGATAGAACTAATAGGGTCGTTTTTACTTGCAAAACTTTCAGCCCTTGCTAAAATTATGCAGTTAACAACTATTAAAGGTAAATATAACCCTAAACTTTCATAAATTTCTGGCAAGAACTTATCAAGTAATAGCCTTACTATTGAAACGAAAGTTGCAATAATTAATACGAAAGCAGGTATTCTAACCTTTTCTGGAATAACGTTTCTAAGTAAAGAAATAAACAAATTACTGCAAATTAAAACGAAAGTTACTGCTAGTCCCATACCTATTCCGTTCATAGCCATTGTGGTTAACGCTAAAGTTGGGCACGTGCCTAAAACAAGTTTAAGGGTTGGGTTGTTAGTTAAAATTCCGTTTTTTGCTAACGAGCCTATATTATTTTTCATTATTTACCCCCTAAATAAACTATCACAGCGTTAATGGCGTTGCATGCGGCTGTTGCCGAATAGGTTGCGCCACTCATTGCATTTTGAATAGCCTTGTTTTCTTCTTTTGATGAGAAGATGTAAGTTCCGTTATTAAAAGCATCAGTAACGTCAATTAAAAAGTTATCGTAATATTCGCTAGTAAACTTACTCATAAGCGTTTGTTTAGTAAAACTATCTTGAATAACTTTATCAATTTTAGTTTGCCCGTTATCATTAATAACCTTTACCCAAAGGGTAATAGTTCCGTTTTTGTATCCGTTAAAGCCAACTGACTTAAAAACTAAATCATTTTCAACTTGGTAAATTTTTTCAATTTGCCCGTATTCGTTGGTAATGGCAGTATCGCCAGCGTCAATATCAAGTGAAGTTGTAAAGTCAACTTCTCTATCGTAAATTTTGTTTAATGCGCGCGCCGTTCTTTCCGTGCTATCCACAAACAAAACGTCGTTAAGTATTGCCAAAGTTCCACAAAGAACAACGGATAAAATTAACAAAAAGGCAACGCACTTAAACCAGTCACTCTTAAAGAATTTTGCCATTATTTTTTACCCCCTTGTTCTTCTTTTATATAACCAAAGGGTTTACGAATAAACATCTTTTCAATAAGTGGTAATAAAATATTCATAAACAATATTGCAAATGAAACAACTTCTATTCCCGTTGCTTGTCTAAGCCCAGCAGTTAATAACCCTAAAAGGGTAAAGTAAACTATATTACCTAAAGTAGTGTTAGGGGTGGTGGTGTAATCGGTTGCCATAAAAAATGCACCGAGTATTAACCCACCAGATAAAATTGATGGTAAGAAGAAAGCAAAGTTAAATCCGTTTAAGCAAACGGTAAATAGCCCGGTAACTACGATATAAATGATAGGGTAGCCTATATTGATAATGCCTAAAATTGCAAGGTAAATTGCACCGATTAAAAGGGCAAGTTTTGAAGTTTCACCTATACAACCGTAAACACCCGTTCCCAAGAATAAATCTAAGTTAGAAAGGGTTGGTAAACTATTGTTAGAAAGCATATCTGTTAAAATTGTTGCCCCCGTCGTTGGGTTAACTGAAGAACCCCCGAATAAACTGCCTATTGATGGTGCAATAAAGCCACCTGCCATAACGGCTGTAAAGGACATAAAGGCAAAAATTCTGCCCGTAATTGCAGGGTTAACTAGGTTGTTGCCCGTTCCACCAAAAATAAGTTTAACAACTATAATTGCAAATGCGTTTGCAAAAATAGGCACGTACCAAGGGGTTTGTGAACCTATTATTAAACTTATCAAAAGCCCTGTCACACAAGAAGTAAAATCAAATTGTTTAGCAATTTCTTTTATAGTCTTACCTGCAATTAAATAGTAAATAAATTCAAAGAAAACTGCGCTTAATAGTGAAATTAGAATAAGCAAAAGTGCATTTAAGCCAAAGAATATAACGCCCATAATAGCACTAGGCAATAGCGCAATGCAAACGTGTATCATAATTTCTTTAGTAGTTCTTGGCTTTTTAATGTGTGGGGAAGATGAATATTTATATATTTTATTGTTTTCCATATTATTTCATCTCCTTAATTTTTGCTTTTGCTAAAGTTATGCTTTGAACAAGTGGGCGTTTAGCAGGGCAGTTGTAAGCGCAACTACCACATTCTATACAATACATTGCGCCGTATCGTTTAGCCCCGGCAAAATCGCCGGAAAGTGCGCATTTTTCTATATACATAGGCATTAAACGCATAGGGCAGTTATTAGCGCAAGTTGAACAATTTATGCAGTTGGTTGGCATTTGCGTATTAGTTTCGCCGTCAATTAACGCTAAAAACCCAGAATCAGTTTTTCTTGCAAAGTGGTTAATAGAGCAAAGCGCTTTACCCATCATAGGGCCACCGGCAACAAGTTTAACCGTGTTTTGCTTTAAGCCACCACAGAAGTCGGCAATATCACTAAACGAAGTACCGATAGGCACTTTAATATTGTTTGGTTGTGAAACGCCGTTGCCACTAACCGTCATAATAATATCGGTTAAAGGTTTGTTAAGTTCAATGGCTTCATAACAAGCAATCATAGTTTTAATATTTTGAACGCAAGCGCCCACGTCAAAAGGCATTTTGCCGATAGGCACTTTTTTACCTATGGTGCAATAAATTAAATGTTTTTCACTACCCATAGGGTATTGCTTTTTAAGTGCAACCACTTGAATATCATCAAACTTAGAAAAAAGTTCAATGGCTTCAGGCTTATTCTTTTCAATGCCTAAATAAATTTTATTTATATTAAGCGCTTTAGCAACGTATTTAATACCTTTATAAATATCTAAGGTCCTTTCAACCATTAATCTATAGTCACAGTTTAAGTAAGGTTCGCACTCAGCACCGTTTATAATTAAGTATTCAAGTTGATTTTTTGGCATAAGTTTTACTGCCGTAGGGAAGCCTGCACCACCCAAACCAACAATACCTGCAAGCCTAATTCTTTCTATTAAAGAACTAGGGGTAAAATCAACCATAGGTTCAAATAAAAGGGAAGTATTATCACTTTCATCTTTTTCAATAACGATATGTTTTTGAAGTTGACCTAAGCCGTTTCTAATATCAACAATATCCTTAACTACGCCACTAATTGAAGCGTAAATATTTGCCGAAACAAAGCCACTTTCTTTAGCGATAAGTTGACCCCTTTTAACCATATCGCCCTTTTCAACGATAGGTTCAGCAGGGCTACCTATGTGTTGTGAAAGGCTTATGCATACAGTTTTTGGCTGTGGCATTTCTATAATAGGCTTTTCACGGCACAAACTTTTATTATCCTTAACG
>JAZRDW010000063.1:0-2925 GCA_045660505.1 Christensenellaceae bacterium
CTATTCTATCATATACACCAAGTCCTGTTAAAAATGCACCTAAAAAAATCATTATCATAGAAACATATGATGCTAACTCATCACCTTTTAGGTTTAATAAAAACTGTAGTAAATACCTAAAGGTTTGCCCTATCATACAAATAACGCCACCAACCCAAAATGCATGGGTTAAAGTTTTAAATTGCTTTGTTTTTGGTGCGTTTGCAGTCACGTAATTTAGGTAATTATTATTAGTGCAATCTTTAGAAGTTTTCATTTCTTATCTCCTTTTTTATAAATTTTTTTACTAAAATTTCTTTTTCATCAATAGGCTTAAGTATTTCAACATTTTTATCAATTTTCATATTTTTAATATGAGTAAACTAGATAATTATATACATAAAAAAACGGCTAATATTTTAGCCGTATTTTTTCTATAATCTTATTTTCAAGCCGTGAAACTTGAACTTGCGAAACACCTAAACACTCAGCAATTTCACTTTGCGTTTTATCCCTAAAAAAACGCATAACAACAATTTTTTGTTCCCTATCATTCAACCCGTTAAGAATATTAGATAAATGTATTCTATCAACCACTTCTTCTTCATTATTCTTGCTAGGTATTTTTTCAATTAATTCTTGTCCTTCGTCATTATCTTCGAACTTTTCATGAATAGATAAGGGCATTTTTACACTATCTAACGCTATAACAACTTCATCTTGTTCAACATCAAATTTTTTTGCAATAGTTTCAATAGTTGGTGGGTTGCTATAACAAGATAAATATTCATCAACAAATCTATTAATTTTATTTGCTAAAATTTTTATTGCCCTAGAAACTTTTATAGACCCGTTATCACGGATATACCTTTTAATTTCACCTATAACCATGGGAACGCAGTAGGTTGAAAACTTCACTTCAAAATTTTCGTCAAAGTTATTTATAGCCTTAATTAAACCCATTGATGCTATTTGGAACAAATCTTCATATTCAACACCCTTATCCATAAATCTTTTAATAATACTTTTAATAAGTGGTGTGTTGTTTGTAAAAATTATTTCTTTTGCATATTTATCACCATTTTTAGCCTTTCTTATGTATTCAAGCAAATCTTCTGATGATAGCATAATCCCCCTTAAACTACGGATTTAATAGTTTTCTTCATATAAATCTTTGTGCCTTGACCTTTTTTAGAACTTACTTCAATTTCATCCATAAAACTTTTCATAATAGTAAAGCCCATACCTGAACGCTCATCTTCAAGTTTTGTTGTGTAAAAAGGTTCTAAAGCCTTGTTTATATCTTCAATACCAACTCCGTTATCAAATATATTAATATGTATGCTATTTTGGTCTGTAAGTGCTTCAAGGGTGATTTCACCAACACCATCTGGATATCCGTGAACGATAGAATTAGTAACGGCTTCACTAACGGCAGTTTTAATATCAGAAATTTCTGCCAAACTAGGATTAAGTTTTAATGCAAAACAAGAAACAACGCTTCTAGCAAACGATTCATTTTCCGAATGAGATAAAAAAGTTAACTTCATTTTATTTTCCATGATATTTCCCCTTAATACTTTGGCATAATTTTATATAAACCAGCAAGTTCAATAACCTTTTCAACGCTAAAGTTAGCACCTGATATGTATGACGGTATGTTAAACTGCTTAATTTTTTTATATCTACCTATTAATAAGCCTATCCCCGTGCTATCCATAAATGTTAAGCCTGATAAATCAAAAACAACTTTTTCTGCATTAAGGTTATCTAATAGTACCCTATCCATCATTTCCCTAGCATTAGAAACCGAACACTCATCAAGTTCGCCATAAATATAAATTGCTAGGCTCCCTTCTTTTTTGTTATATTTTATATTCATAATTACTCCTTTATCAAAGCATAATTAATAGTAGCAAGTTAAAAATTAAAAATATTGTAAATCATTGTTAAATTTTAGATTTTAATGTTAAAAACAAGACAAACTAAAAAAAAGTAAAAAATAAAGAAAAAAATTTAAAAAATCAGTTAAAAATTGTTGACTTATTTTTTATTTTATTATAAGATATTAAGGCGTTGTGAGTGACGGGGTGTAGCGCAGTTGGTAGCGCACGTGGTTTGGGACCATGGGGTCGGGAGTTCGAGTCTCTTCACCCCGACCATTTTAACAATAGTTATTATGATAACGCTTTTTAGGGGCCTTTAGCTCAGTAGGTTAGAGCGGTCGGCTCATAACCGATTGGTCCGCGGTTCGAGTCCGTGAAGGCCCACCACTTAAATTAAATATATTTGGCCCGGTAGTACAGATGGTTAGTACGCCAGCCTGTCACGCTGGAGGTCGAGGGTTCGAGCCCCTTCCGGGTCGCCAATTGAAAATGCTTGTGAATAACAAGCATTTTCAAAAAATTTAATACTTGTATGCCTCGGTAGCTCAGTAGGTAGAGCAAGGGACTGAAAATCCCTGTGTCGGTGGTTCGATTCCGCCCCGAGGCACCAAGTTAAATGCTGGTGTAGCTCAACTGGCAGAGCAGCTGATTTGTAATCAGCAGGTTGCGGGTTCGATTCCAGTCACCAGCTCCAAATTATTTTTATATATGGGAAGGTTCCAGAGTGGCCAAATGGAACAGACTGTAAATCTGTCGTCAGTGACTTCGGTGGTTCGAATCCACCCCTTCCCACCAAGAATTACCTTTGCAATAGCAAAGGTTTTCTTTTTTTTAATGGTGGATGAGAATTTTATACCTACACACAAACAAAAAACCTTATCTAAATTAGATAAGGTTTTTATTACATTTATATTTAATCATAATAAAAATCCACCAGTGAACCTGGTGGTTTTTCATTATACGGGTAAAACCCTACTTTATAGGCCGCACGAAATCGTGCATTGCCTAACTATGCCTATATTTCAAATCTTACCCTATTTCTTAAATGGGTCGGCTATTT
>JAZRDW010000064.1:0-5883 GCA_045660505.1 Christensenellaceae bacterium
GTATAAATAAGTTCAACGCCACTATCGTTGCCTGCTTCTAATTCAGTAAAGTTTGCCTTATTTACGTCACCCCACATCTTAGCAGAGCCATCATCATAACAAGCACGGCGATTTAAACCAAAAACTGCCCTACCAAATGCGTTTTGATAGTATGCAGGTTTTCTATTATTCCAAGCGTCAATAACAGCCTTGCAGATAGAAGAAACTAAAATCTCTAAACATTCACTAGGGCTTAAACATTCTTCTTTACTAACTAATGGTTGATATTCCATATCTTCAGGAAGAATTGCTTTTAAGTGACTAAGCCCAACAGCGCCGTCGTTTGCCTTGTTTTCTTTATCAATTGTATAATCAATATAACTCTTATAAGCGTAAGTCATGGAAGTGTGTGAGTGAATTGCGCTAATAATAATTTTATCAAGTGGCAAATCAATTTTACCTTTCAACCTTTCTCTAACTTCTTGCATTGTGCTATAACCTATGCCAACTATATCGCAAGAAACCATAACCATTTGGTTATTATCACTCTCTAATGCAAAAGCAGTAACGGTGATAGGGCTTTCAACTTCATCAGTAATTCTTTCAAAAAATTGACCATATAAACTAATTTTATTGCCTTTTTCCGGGGTCATATCAATTTCTGACCAGCCGATTTTAACTTGTGCCATAATTTTTCTCCTTAATTTTGATTTTATGTTTTTTTATTAGCGTTTGTTATAATTAGGTTGATTATTATTAAAGCCAATATAAATATTACTGCTAATACTAATGTAAATATAAATGAAATAGTCCAACCAAAATTATCTAAAATCATACCTACAGCAGTTGGCATAAACCCTGCCGCAAATGATGCCAAAGCGTTAGCAAGCGCGCAATATGCTCCGCTATTTAATTGGTCGCGCATATTATAAGTGACAACGCTTAAGGCTATTGACTTAACCCCTTGCGATATAACCAAATAAACTATTATTATGAATAATGATAATAGCATATTGACCTTGTAAAATAAAACAAGTAGAATAGTTGCAACTATCAATATAGCCGTAAACTTAATTGCTTCTAAAATAAAGTTTTCGTGTTTTTCGCAAGCAGAGATGGTCATAACAGGACCTATTGCAACTGTCACCGGCGCAACGATACTAACGTAAATACCTATATTTTCAGGCAATTTATGAACGCCTGTTAAAAACAACGTGACGTTAGACATCAACGAATAGTAAAGGGCAGTTATAATAAAAGATAAGGTTAAAACTATAACGTAAAACCAAACGGTTTTCTTTTTAGAATCTAGTTTAATTAATGAAGAAGTTTTTGCCTTTTCTACCTTTTCAGTAGTAGCCAAATTATTTTCTAATTTACGATTAAAAATTTCATTAATGTGGCAAAAGCGCAAAGCATATTTTGAAATAAAAATAAATGAAATGGTGCTAATTAAAAATAATCCACCTAAAATGTAGTAAGGAAGTTGCCATAAATCAAAACTAACACAAAGCCCACATAAGCCAAATGCAATAACCGTGCCTATAGCGTAGCCTAAGTTCATTATTATATTTGCCTTAGATAATTGACAAGTTGGTAGCGCCTTAATTAAAATAGCGTTGCACCCACTATAAATCCCCGCTTGGAAAGCGCCCGTTAGACCAAAATATGCCCACATTTGAACGATTTCCGTGCAAGTTCCCATTAGTATTGCGCACACGGCAGATATAGGAACGGTTATAACTAAAAGCGTTCTAAAATTAATCTTTTTAATAAACAAAAATATGAAAATTTGAATTAACCCATAAATGATATAGTAGGCTGTGTTAGCAAACTGAATTTCAACGTTAGTTAAATCCCACATTTTTTTAACGTATGAAACCTCAGCGGCAAAAACGCCCTTGGTTGCCATTGACAACATATACATCATAAAGCAAGAAAATATTAAAAGATTACCAACTTTTAATCTTTTTTTATCAATATTTTTTAAGTTAACAGGTTCTTCGTGTTGAAGATGAAATCTAGATGCAGCCATTTTTATAATCCCTTAAAATAAACGACTTTTATTTAATAAACTAGTTATTTGTGTAATCAAGCGTAATAGTGCCGTCTTCATTATAAATAACGGTTTCTTTATGCATATCAATTGAATTTTTATGTTTTAAGTATTCATCAACGCTGTTAAAAGTAGGCTTAAACTTTTTAATAACTTCATTTGCCCTTTCAGCGTTATTTTCTAAAAGTTTAATTAAAAGTGCAACTTGCATTTTTGCACTATTTACGCAAGCGTCATAAGGGTCACTAATATAATAATCAATACCGTGACTAGTGCCAACTGCCCCCGTAGCGTATAAGTGAAGCGCAGGGAACAGCGTGCTTATATCACCCATATCGGTTGAAGATGCATACCATTTATCTTCGTAAAGATATCCGTCTTTCCCAGCCAAATCTTCAAACACTTCCAAAGCAACTTCCCTTAAATTAGCATCTTCAATAAGCGCTTCTGAACCGGCAAAGTCTTTAATTTCAACCCTAGCACCTATTGCTGCGGCGCATGCTGAAATGCACCTATTAACGCTATCGTTAATTTTCTTATGGTCAATAGGGTTAGCCGCACGAACGTAACTTTCAATAATAACTTCATCAGGAACTGCATTTACGGCTTCACCACCCTTAGTTATAATTGAGTGAATACGCGCAAAATCCTTTTCTTCAAAAGTTTCCCTTAAAGAGTTGATTGCAAGTAAAATTAAGTTTGCTGCGTTTAATGCGTTAATACCTTGGTGTGGGTAAGCGCCTGCGTGTGCAGATTTACCTTTAACAATAGTTTTCTTTCTAATAACGCCGTTATGCCCTTTTGTTAATAAGAACTTAACTTCATTTTTAGGCGAAGTATGGGTCATAAAAGCAATATTAACGTCATCAAAATAACGCCTTGAAATAAATTCTGGTTTGCCAGAAGTAAATTTTATAATACCTTTTTTAATAAGTTCGTTTCTATAGCCTATTTCAATACCTTCTTCGGCAGGAACAAGGCAAAGTTGAATTTTACCACAAAGTTTATCTAGCACTTCTTTGCTTTTTAACGCCCCAGCGATACCAAGCATACTAGCGCATTGTGCGTGGTGACCGCAATTGTGAACTGCTTTTGTTTGTGGGTCACACTCTGGGTGATTTGCATTGATTAATGAATCAAGTTCAGCAAGAACTAAAACGGTTGGACCAGGTTTACCAGTATCAACAACCGTATAAAAACCAGGTATATTTTTAGGCTTGACAATTTCACTATCCTTATATCCAAGTTCAATAAACTTTTCTAAAAGATATTCTGTTGTTTTATATTCCCTATACCCTGGTTCTGGGGTAGCCCAAATATGCCTTTCAGCATCTAAAATTAATTGTTTATATTCATCAACAATATTTAATACTTTATTCATTTTTTTACCTTATTTAAGAATAATCATATTATCTTTTAATTCTAAATTCGTGCCGTATGGTGTAGAAAGTTCAACTAAAGAATTGAATATTTCTTTTGCTTCTTCATCTTTAGCCCAGTAAGGTAAACCTTCCATTTTACCTTCTCTCTTAAAGCCGGCAACGATAGGCATCATCTCAATAGAAACTAATTTGCCATCTTCAAAAGTCATTTTTGGTAAAACGGTCATAAAGTTATGTTTATGGCATTGAAGACCTATAGTATTGTTTTTTGACCTAGCCATTAAACCTTCCCAAGCAGTTGCGTTTTTATCACAGCCGTATTGCTTCATAAAGTCAACAGGCAAATGTTTAACACGCATACCTTGATAAATAAAGTCGCCAAGTGAATAGAAAATAGGGCAACCTTTATAAATTTCAATACCCCTAAGTTGGTGTGTACCACCACCTATCATGGCAGATGCGCCCGCATCAATACAAGCGCGTGAAATATCTTCAAAATAATCTGGTGCATCTTCGTGGCGTTCAAACTTATTATCGTGGCAATGGATTAGAATAAACACGTAATCGTAAATCTTTTTAGCCTCTTTAATGCCGTTAATAATTCTTTCTTTATCTTCTTTGTTGCATTCAGTTCTCTTTTTAGAACCATCATAGCAGAACTTAATTCCACCAAAATCAAAAATACCATCTGGGTCAGGTAGTGCATAACCACTCTTAATGCTGTTTTCCCTTGATGCGTTAATTTGGGTAACTTTAGCAACTTCTTTTAATGCATCTAAAGTTTTATCGTCAACCATATTATATCTAGAATGCCTTAAATAGTTAACACCAGGTCTACCTTCCATAGTGTTAGTAACTTCGCCTGCCCTTGAAGCAAGATATTTTTCACTATATTCAGCGTTAACTGCAAAAATAGCAACTTTTTTGCCGTTTGCATCTAATACTGCTGGCGCTGACGCTTGTTCTAATGTTAACCCCGTTCCAGAATGCGCTAAGTTTCTTTTATCAAGTTCACTAATAGTTGAAAGCATACCGTGGTAAGAATAGTCCATACAATGGTTGTTAGCCGTGCCGTAATAGTTAAAACCAAACTTAACTAAATGGTCAAAATCTTGTGGTTCGGTGTTAAGCCAAGTTCCACCACTAAAAGCATTTGGAAATTTGCCATACTTTTCAATATTAGTTTCTAAGTTGGTCATTTTAATATCGCAAGAGTTTATAAAGTTATAAACTTCTTTAAATTCGCCGTCAAAATATTCTTGTGGAACGTCAGCAACAAAAAGTGAGTCGCCAGTGCCTACTGCAGTTAATTTTTCTTTCATAGTTAATTTCTTTTTTTATTTTTATTTTTTCAACCAAGTTTGGTTGTTTAATTTTTAATTATTTTCAGTTTGAATATCTTCTATTTGTTCTTTAGATATCTTTTCTAATTCGCATTCTTTTTGCTTTTTAAGTAGAATAGGTATTGCTATAATGGCAAAAACAACTGCGCATAACCCCCAAGAAATAGGGTAAGCAATATAGAACACTTCTAAAGTTGGGTTTAGTGGGAAAATTAAGTATATCCAAACTAGCCTAAACACTACCGTACAAACAAGGCTACCTATCATAGCCAAGGTCGCTTTGCCCATACCCTTAAGCACGTTAGAAAATACGTTCATAATACCTGTGGTAAAGAAGAAAGGTCCTAATAGCATCATTCTAGTTGAGCCGTAAGCAATAACTTCAGGTGTAGAAGTCATAATGCCACAAAGTTGGTTTGAGAAAAGCACCATCAATATGCCAAGTGCTAAACCTACCCCCGTTACTAAGAACAAACTTTCTATAACAGTTATCCAAACACGCTTAAAGTTTTTAGCGCCTAGGTTTTGGCTTACAAAGGACAGTGTGCCCATTGCAAAAGCATCAGTAGCGTCGTGAACGATAGCATCATATTGGTGGGCAATAGTATTTGCAGCAATAACTTGTTCGCCAAAGCCGTTAAGTGTTGAAACAAGCACTACGTTAGATAGTGAAAACATACACTTTGATAACCCTGTTGGCAAGCCTATTGCTACAATATCTTTAAACTCATCTTTATAAAATCTAAAGTGCTTCTTCTCTAGTTTAGCATATCCTTCGCCTTTAATCAACACAATTAACGATAAAATTGCAGAAACTGCTTGAGAAGCAACCGTTGCTATAGCAACGCCTTCCACGTCTCTATGTAAAACTACTATAAAAAAGATATTTAAGCCGATATTTAGCACGCCACCTATTATTAAAAATAAAAGTGGCCTTAAAGTATCACCAACGGCGCGCATTATTGCTGCCGTAAAATTGTATAGCATTATGATAGGCATACCTAAAAAGTAAATTCTTAAATACTTAACAGCCATATCAAAAATTGCTGGTGGACATTTCATCCAGGTTAAAAATAGTTCAGCACCGGCAATACCAATAACTGATAAAACCACGCCGATAATA
>JAZRDW010000065.1:0-3026 GCA_045660505.1 Christensenellaceae bacterium
AAATAATTAATCTTAAGGCTTTAAGAACGGAATAGAGTTGATTTATGCAAAAAACCTTTTTGCAGGTTGATGAGAAAAATATAATAAGAACAAGCGTTCTTGTAAGGGCGAATACTTGAAAAGTATTTAACCGAACAAAACGCGTAGTAATTAGCAATATTTTTCCATCAAAAATCAACTATATGTAGTGATAAAGCCTAATAAAAATAAATGCAATACAACTATAGTTATATTGCATTTCTTTATAAATGTTATATTAAATACATTTTTACAAATAATTTTATAAAATATAAAAATTACTTGCTTTCTTTACTGTTTTCACACTTTTGATTTGCAATACCACAACTTGTTTTGCAAGCAGATTGACAAGAAGTTTGGCATTCACCACAGCCACCTTTTTTAGCGCTTTCACAAAGATTGCGTGAAGCAACAACTTTAATATGTTTCATAATTATTTACCCTCCGAATTTGATTAATTAAATTATAGCATATATATAAATTTAAGTCAACAATTTAATTATTTATTGTTTTTATTTTATATACTATTTAGCAAAGTCTAAAAACTTTGTTGCATCAAGTTTATCATATTTTTTAATAAATTCTGCTAAACTTATTGCAATTTTTTTAGCACCACCTATTTCATTACTTTCAATGTTAAGTGGTAAAAGTGGGTCGTGAAGTGATAACCTTAACAAGAACCAACCGTTGCCGTTATCTTTATTTAAGTTTACCCTAACGCCTTCAAAGTTAGGTTTTTCTAAAGACCAACCTTCTTTTGATAAAGCGTATTCTTGTAAATCATCTAAAACTTTTTGACCGTAAGCCTTAAAGTCTTCTAAACCGATATTCATTCTAAATTCCAAACTTTCACTTGGTTCGCCTAAATCTTCAATTAAAGATGCTAAGGTATAGCCTTCTTTTTTACCACGGGCAAGTTCAATTAAAAGTTTAGTTACTAGGTATGCGCCGTCATCTAAGAAATAATTTTCCTTTAACGCGCCGTGACCTGAAGTTTCAATAGCAAGTTGGCTATCTTGACCTAAATTATTTAAGCGGATAGATTCGTTAATTACGTTCCTATAACCCCTTTTAAATCTATGGTGAATACCACCCTTTTTAGCAATAAACCCAGCTAAACCGGTTGAAGTGATTGAGTCTGTTACAATTGTTGTTCCTGGGTGTTCCTTTAATAAAATGGCAGATAGCATTGCTATAATGCGGTTTCTATTTAATTCACTACCATCAGATAAAACTGCGCCTGCCCTATCAACGTCCGTATCAAAAATAATACCAAAATCAGCGTTATTTTCTTTAACGGCTTTAGTTATTGAAGCCATAGCGTCTTTATCTTCTGGGTTAGGTATGTGGTTAGGGAAAGAACCATCTGGGTCTAAAAAGCAACTGCCTGTTGTATCAGCACCTAAAGGCTTAAGCACTTTATCCACGTAAAAACCACCTGCGCCATTACCAGCATCAACAACGATTTTAAAGCCTGCTAAAGGTTTATCTTCATTAGTTGCCTTTCTAATTTTATCGGCTAAAATTTTAGAATAAACGTCCATAAATTCGCCTTTAACAAGTGTGCCTACTTCTAATGAAGTAGTTTCATCACTTTCAGCGAACTTTAAAATTTCTTTAATATCTTGTTTTTCTAAACCACCGTTAGCAGTAAAGAACTTAAACCCGTTACGGTTAAAAGGTAAGTGTGATGCCGTAATCATAATAGAGCCGTCAAACATAAAACCTTCGGTTACGGTTGACATAAACATTGCTGGGGTTGATGCCATACCAAAATCAGTAATATTAATACCACTTTCAACTAAAGCAGAAGTAATCCAACCACTTAAACTTTCGCCTGATACACGGCTATCCCTACCGACAGCAACCCTTAAATCTTTTTTGCCCGTTTTATTTAATAACCATAAAGCAAAACCACGGCCGATATCACGGCAAACCTTTTCGGTTAAGTTAACGCTTTGACCTGCAATGCCTTCTAAAGCAACGCCACGAATATCGCTTCCATTTTGCAATTTAGTGTAATCCATAGTAACTCCTTAAAAAAATAAAATTATTATAGATTTATTTTATCACAATTTTTTATAATTTACAAGTTTTTTATATCTTTTTATTCTTTTTCGCGTTTACTAATTTATTAATAAAAAAATCAAACTTTTCATTAAGTTTATCAGCATATTTAATACTAAAAATAAACATAACTATACTTATTAAAATTATGGCTATATGGATATAAATTCCCCACCCACTAAAGGGTATTAAGTCGCCAGACATAAAAATTAGGGATGCACCTATTGAAGTAAACCTAGTTATAAGTTGCATTATAAAAAAGGTTAAAAAACTAATAGGCAAAATTCCTGCAACCGAACACAACAAATCATCTGGAAAAAGTGGCAATAAAAAGGCAAAGAACAACAAAACAATTTCCCTACCCTTTAACTTTTTTATCCATTTATCAGCAGTTTCTTTCCCCCCTGCAACCCAGTTAATAAAAGGTCTACCAACAACTCTACCTATAATAAAGGCAACTATTGAACCTAAAATCATGCCGATATAAGAATATATAAAAGAAAGCCAAAAACCAAATAGATAATTCCCGGCTAAAATTGTCACCATACCTGGAATAGGCAGGAAAGAAACTTGCAAAAAACTTATTAAAATAAATACTAGTGGCGCGATAGCCCCCGTAGAAGAAAGTTTTTCCTGCAGTTCTTCCCTAGTTAGATTAGTTAGCCCTAAATTTTTAAGGGCAAAATAACCTAGCAAACATATTAAACTTAAAACTAAAACTGAAATAACTATTCTAATAATAGTTTTTTTATTTTTACTATCCATTTTTCCCCGTTAAATTACTCCTACATATATGATACACTTTATTTAATATAAAAATTTATAAAAGGCAAAACTTTTTTATTTTAATAAAAAATAATTTTAAAAAAAAACCCTAAAAAATTTTAGGGGTTTTATTTAACTAATTAAAAAGACAAAAAACAAAAAATTTTAAGTCTTTT
>JAZRDW010000066.1:0-5479 GCA_045660505.1 Christensenellaceae bacterium
AACTAGAACAACTAAAAAAGAAAAAATAAATAATCAATCTGATTTTAAGAAAGCGCTAATAAAAAAGGCACTTGGCTACGATTATAAGGAAGTTGTTGAAGAATACGTTTCAAGTGATGAAGGGGAAATTAAATTAACAAAGAAAAAGGTTACAAAAAAGAACGTTCCGCCAGACATCACGGCAATAAAACTACTTTTAGAAGATATGCCAAGCATTTCTAGTATGACGGATGAAGAATTATTAAAAGAAAAAGAGCGACTTCTTAAACTTATAAAGGACGAAAAATAAAGGAGAAAAAATGCAAAAAAAAGTTAATAAAGAAGAGTTAAAACTCAAAGAACAAGAACAAAAACTCTATGAAGAAAAACTTGTTAAAGAAGTTTATTTAGACTTTGAAAATCGCAGAAAAATGCGTAAGCCTTTTGATAGGCAATGGGAACTTAATATGAACTTTTTAGCAGGCAATCAGTATTGCGATATCAATTCTCGTGGGGAAATTGAAAACGAAAGTAAGGCATTTTACTGGCAAAATAGGGCTGTGTTTAACCATATTGCGCCTTTGATTGATGCAAGAACTTCAAAGTTTTCAAGGTTAAATGCAAACGTATCCGTTCGCCCAAAGTCTGATGATGATAAAGACGTTGCAGGTGCAAGTTTAGCCGAAAAGTTAATTTCAACAGCCTTTGAAAAAGTGGAATTTGATAAGGTTATAAAAAAGGTAACAATGTGGAGTGAAACTTGTGGAACGGGCTTTTACAAAGTGTTGTGGAATAACCAAGGTGGCAACCAAATAGGTGAAGTAAACGGCAATAAAGTTTACGAAGGGGATATTATCGTTTTACCCGTTTCACCTTTTGAAATATTCCCTGATAGTTTATATAGCGAAGAGATTAAGGACTGCCAAAGTATAATCCACGCCCGTGCAATTCCAACAAGTACCATTTATGAAAAATACGGCGTTATTGTTAAGGGGGAAAAGGTAAGCGTATACGGGCTTTCTAATACTAAAGGCGCTCTTAATGGCAATGAAGATTATATTGAAGATGCCGTTGTTTTAATTGAAAAGTATGAAAAACCTACTAAAGATTACCCAAATGGCAGGCTTATTATCGTTGCTGATAACACCCTTTTATATAATGGTGATTTACCTTATATTAACGGAAAAAGTGGGGAAAGGGGGTATCCTTTCGTAAAGCAACAATGTTTAGTTTTATCAGGCAGATTTTTTGGGGTTAGTATTGTTGATAGGTTAATACCTATTCAAAGGGCATTTAACGCAGTAAAAAACAGAAAACACGAGTTTATTAATAGGCTTTCAATGGGCGTTATGGCTGTTGAAGACGGTAGTGTTGATATTGACGACCTTAATGAAGACGGGTTATCCCCAGGTAAGGTTTTAGTGTATAGGCAGGGTTCAAAAGCACCTGAAATTATGGCTAATATGGCTATGCCGAACGATTTTAACCAAGAAGAAGAAAAACTTAGAAACGAATTCGTTATAGTTAGTGGTGTATCTGACGTTACTTCTAGCGCATCAAACGCAACCCTTTCAAGTGGTACGGCACTTCAAATTTTGGTTGAACAAGATAACGAAAAACTTATTATGACAGCCGAAGAAATTAGAAGATGTATACTAGAAGTTGCCAAAAAAATTATATGGTTATATGCACAATTTGCCGAAGGGGTTAGAATTGTTAAATATATGGACGGCAACAACAAAACTAAAATTTTATACGCAGATAAAAACGCCGTTAATTCTGATGAAGTGTATTTGGAAAGTGAAAATGAACTTTTATACACGCATAGTCAAAGGAAAGCAGTAATATTTGACCTTTATAAGAGTGGAATTTTACTTGATGAAGATGGTAAAATTCGCCCATCAACAAAGGAAAAGATTTTGGCGCTTTTAGGGTATAAAGATTTAGATTATCAAAAAGGGTTATCAAGACTGCATGAAGAAAAGGCAATAGAAGAAAATGAACTTTTACTTAAAGATAACGTGGAAGTGGATAACCTTGACCAAGATACTATTCACATTGATGAACACACTAGATATTTTTTAAGTGAATATAAAAATTTAGAAAAAGAACAAAAACAAAGATTTTATAACCATATTGAAATGCACAATCAAAAAAGTAATATGGAAAAAGAAGAAAAATTAATTAATAAGGTGGTATAAATAATGGAAAAACAAGAATATGAACAAACTGAGTTAAAAACGCAAACCGCAACGGCGGAAGAAGTTAAAGGCGAGGATGGTGACTTGGTCTCATTAGGAAAGTTTAAGGACGTTAGCGCTTTGCTTTCAGCGTATAATTCTTTACAATCTGAATTTACCAAACGCTGTCAGAGAATTAAGGAATTAGAAAGTGAGTTAAAAACGGCTGATAATGAAAAAGAAAGTTCACCAGCCGAAAATTTTAACAAACCTAAAGAAGAAATTTCTTTAACCGAAAGTGACAAAGAACAAGTGTTAAAAGAATATTTACTTAATATTTTAGGTAAAAAGCAAAAAGCAGTTCTAATAGATGGCGTTGGGCTAGGTGTAAAAATGCCAGTTCAAAAGCCAAAAACCATTACGCAGGCTGGCATGCTTGCAAAAGATATAATAGAAAAATAATTTATTTTAAGGAGAAAAAATGGCAATTACATTAACAAACGCAGATAATGCGTTAAAATCAGTTTATTTAGATGCAATTAGTGAACAATTAGATAATAACATTAGTCCTTTCTTTGCATCAATTGAAAAAAGCACAAACGACGTATGGGGAAAAGACGTTAAAAAATTAGCAATTTACGGCATGAACGGTGGCGTTGGCGCAGGTACGGAAGACGGCGATTTGCCTACTGCTACCGGCAATAACTATAAGCAATTTGTTAGCACCTTAAAGAACCTTTACGGCACTATTGAAATTTCAGACAAAGCAATTAGAGCATCAGAAAACAACGCAGGCGCATTTGTAAGTTTACTTAACGCTGAAATGGACGGCTTAATTAAATCAAGCAAATTCAACTTTGGCAGAATGTTATTCGGCGATGGCAGTGGTGTTTTAGGCACAATTAAAGCAGTTGAAAACGGCGTTATTACCGTTGACAACATTAACAACTTTATGGAAGGTATGGTTATTGACGTGTTGACACCAGAAGGTATTGCAATTGACGGCAGAACTAACAGGCGTGTTTTATACGTTGATAGACTTAACAAAACTATCACTATTAGCGGTTCAAGTATAGGCTCTGATATGGTTGATATGGTTATCACCGTTCAAGGTTCATACCAAAACGAAATCACAGGCTTAAAGGCAATTTTTGATGATAATTCTACTTCACTTTACGGCTTAAATAAGGAAGAAAACAAGTGGGTTAAACCTTTTGTGGAAAAAGAAGTTGGCGAAATTACTGAAAACAAGTTGCTTTCAGCAATTGACTATATTGAACAAATTAGTGGTTCAGCCCCTAATATGATTTTATGTTCAATGGGCGTTAGAAGGGCATTACATAAAGTATTGTCTAAAAACAGCATTGCACTTAATACTATGGAAATTGCTGGTGGCTATAAGACAATGAGTTTTAACGGAATTCCTATCGTAGCAGATAGGTTCTGCCCAGAAGGAACAATCTATTTGCTTAACACTTCTGACTTTACTTTACACCAACTTTGCGACTGGCAATGGCTTTCTGGTGATGATGGCAAAATTCTTAAACAAGTTGCATCAAAGCCAACCTATACGGCAACCCTTGTTAAGTATGCTGAACTTATTTGTTCACGCCCTTATGCGCAAGGCGCACTTTTAGGGGTAAGTGAAGAATAATTTTGCAATAAAAAATTAATCGTTTATTTAAAAGTTGCCGAACCGTATTTTTTGGTTCGGCAATTAATTTTATAGGAGAAATTTTATGGTATTTGAAGAAATTATTAAAAACACCGCACTTATGGTTGGTAGGGAAGACGTTGTTAATTATATTAACTATGAAACTGATTTAACTGGTAAAGATACCTACCCAACGCTAAATTTAATGACCAACCTATTAAATCTTGTTATAAGGGAACTTGCCGGCACTTTTATACCTATGGTTAAGGTGGAAAGCGTGCAAGCGGAAAATAACAAAGTATATTATAAAGACTTAAACGAAACTTGTTTAAAAGTTAAAAAGGTTTATGATGAGTTTGGCAATGAAATTAACTTTTCAATAACGCCTGAATACTTAAAAGTGGATAATCAAAATATTAAAGTGGAATATGAATATATACCACCAAACTATTATTTAACTGACAAAATAGGGTATACCGAAAAGGATATTTCGCAAACTGCACTTTGCTATGGTCTAGCATCAGAATTTTGCATTTGCAAAGGGAATTTTGAAGAAGCCGTGATGTGGCATGATAGATACGTTAATTCAATTTGCGCGCAAAGAAAAATTAAAAACGGGTTTATAAAGGAGAGAAATTTCGTATGATAACCACCTTAAAAAAGAAGGCCGTTAAAAATAGGGTTTTTAGGGTAAGCGATTTTAGGAAATTTTTTCAAACGGCAAGTGATTTAATTGTTGAAAAAGATTGTGTTTACGACGGGTTTGGTTTTGTTACCAAAAGCATTTATTTGATAAGTTACGTGGCAAAGCAAATTTTCGTTAGTTGTGATAGAACTTTTATTTATTGTGAAAATTACAGTATGTATGAAAACAAAAACAACAAAATAGTTTCAATATATAACCTATCTAAAGACCATATTCACATAGGCGAAATAACCCAAAACGCAACCAAAAAGGTTTTTATAGTGGGTGAATTCGGCGCAAAATTTTTAGGTGGGGTAACGGTTAAAAACTTCCCGTTAACAAAAAATATTGTTATTGATAACGAACAAGTTTATACTGAATATGATGGTAAAATTTCCTTTTTTACCCCTTACGATTTTATTAATCAACACGCAGATTTAACCGAAGTAAACACTATTCAAGTGACCCCTGCAACCGAAAAGGTTTTAGGCATGTTCAAAAAGGATAAAAATATATACCTAATTTGCAAAAATTCTATTTATAAGGTTAGCCTTGATGATGAGTTATATAAAAGTAGAGTTGAAAGGCTAGAAATTAACGACTTAGATATTAATGATAAGTCGTTAGCGATAGGTAAAAATTATTGTTCGTTTATTAGTGGTGAAAATTTGTGTGTTTTTGATGGGCAAATTAAAAGGTACTTTAACCTAATTTTATTAGAAAACGAATACACAAGTTTTAATACAGCCTTTAATTATAATAATATTTACTTTTTCCCTATTAAGGATAAAGGTGGGGTTAATTATTGTTATTTTTATAACTTTGCTAACCAAAAGCAAGGCTTTTTAGGTAAAGTGACTTGTGCAAGTGAAAATGGGCTTTTTATTGAAAACAAGTATATTAAAGAAATTGATTTTACTGCTAAATCAAGTAATCAAAAGATATTTATTAGTAAGGATATAGATTTTTCTTCAAGTGAAA
>JAZRDW010000067.1:0-2198 GCA_045660505.1 Christensenellaceae bacterium
AAGGCTTTTTTATTATAAATTTAATAAATAATCTATTTCTTTAGGTGAAAGTTTTCTAACTTCACCACGATTTAACCCTGTTAAAGTTAATTCACCAACTTTAATTCGTTTAAGAAAATCAACGGTATTGTTTACTGCTTCAAACATTTTTCTTATTTGCCTGTTTCTACCTTCAGTAATAGTAACGTATAACCTTGAGCCTTCTTTAGTTGTTTCAAGGAGTTTAACGTTGCATTTTTTTGTCTTTACGCCGTCAATAAACACTCCGGAACGAAGTTTAATTAAATCTTCATTAGAAATAGGCTTTTCAGTTTTAACCAAATAAGTTTTTGGAACTTCATTTTTAGGATGGGTTAATTTAAATGTTAAATCACCATCATTTGTCAATATTAAAAGACCTTCAGTATCATAGTCTAACCTACCAACAGGAAACAATCTTTTATCGTTTGATGGTAATAAATCCATAACGGTTTTTCTGCCCTTATCATCTTTTACGGTGCAAACATACCCTTTTGGTTTATTCATAATATAATATTCATACTTTCTAACAACGTTAACTAATTTTCCGTTTACAGTTACGCTATCAGAAGAAATATCAACTTCGTCGCCTAAAGAGCAAATTTTGCCGTTGATTTTAACTACACCATCATTTATTAACTGGTCAGCACCACGCCTTGATGCTACGCCACTATATGCCAAAAACTTATTAATTCTCATTTGCAAAAACCTTTACTAATTATTTCAATATAAATATTGTATAGATTTTTTCTTTAAAAATCAAGTTGTTTTTACAATAAATTTCAATATATCCATTTTCTTCAAAGTTTTTTTGAGGTTTTTCTATATTTTCATTATAATTATACCTAATATCAATATTATTATATTCTTCATTTGTTAATGGCAAAACAATATCGTTTTTAATACACAAACCAACCTTTTCTTCAGAATTTTTAATCTTAACAAAACCTAAAATATTATCACTTTCAACAAGAGTATAATTTTTATAATTATTAAAAGAATTATCTAATAAACTCTTACTTGTTTCATACATTGGCGGGCAATTTAGTACTACGCAAATTAAATCTAAACCCTTTCTAGTGCAACTAGTAACTAGGCATCTGCCAGCCTTTTTAGTATAACCAGTTTTAATACCATTAGAACCTTCATAATTATAAAGCATTTTGTTTTTATTAACTAATCTTCGGTTATAATTTCGCGTTATGTGTGGTATAATAACACTTTGTTTTGCTACTATTTCACTAAAGATTTCATTTTTCATTGAATATGATGAAATTATTGCTAAATCATAAGCCGTTGTATAGTGATTATCATTGTGTAATCCGTGCGGATTAACAAAATTACTATTATTTGCACCTATCCTTTTTGCCGTTTCGTTCATTAATTTAGCAAACTCTTCAATAGAACCACTACAATGCACTGCTAAAGTTTCGGCGCAATCATTTCCGGACCTTAACATTAATCCGTAAAGTAATTGTTTAACGGTTAATTTTTCCCCTTCTTCTAAATAAATGCTAGAACCTTCAATACCGATTGTTTTATTTGTGATTATAACTTCTTGATTTATATCGCAATTTTCAATAATAGTAATTGCAGTTAAAATTTTAGTAGTGCTTGCCATGTATTTTTTAACATAAGCATTTTTTTCATGTAATATTCTATTTGAGTTTAATTCTATAACAATTTCTGCTGAAGAATTATCTGCATAAGCGTATTTTTGGTCATTTTCTACTGAAAATAGAGTTGAAAAAAACAATAACGATATGATTATACAAATAAACTTTAATTTTTTAGTCATTTTTTTAACCTTTAATTATCCTTTCCATTATTATATTGTGATAAAAAATCAGCAGTTTTTTCAATTAATTTTTCGTATGGAGTGTTAGGCGTAGAAATAATTGAATATTTTTTACCATTTTTAATAAAAAAACCACTAGGTTTGATAGAAATTATTGCGCCGTTACCAGCAGAAAAAGGCAAATCTTTATTCTTACTAAAAATATTAATTTTACCATATTCGCCACCACCAGATAAAACCCCTACCGTAACCTTTGATATAGGAAAGATTAATTCACCATCTTCAGTTTTAATAGGCTTTCCTATAACAGTATTCGTGTCAATAAGATTGCTAATATTTTTTAACGTTGTTTCAATAGTTTTGTTTATTTTATTATTTTCAT